>CAORJJ010000001.1 GCA_948517135.1 uncultured Clostridia bacterium
ATATTACATACTACTGGACATACTTTTGATAGATAAATGAATATATAAATCTTCAAAAAAATACGAATATTTTTTTTAGAAAATTGAAAAATATTCACTTTAAGTTAAATAAAAGGTATTAAAAAATTTTTTTATAGCTAAAAAAAGATTGCTTTAAAAGCTGGAAATGCTTGAAAAATCAAGGAATATTTTAAAAAATATTAGAAATAAGAAAATTTTTATATTAGTAAAATTATATAAGAAAATAAGAGAAAAAGATATTTTATTTTTTTTAAAGGGGAAACTAGATTAGAAAATTTGCAAGGTGTAACTTGTTAATAAGACAATACGGTTCAAATGCTTGTAATTTTAAATAATACCTGTAATGCTTGGGAAGAAAGAACATATGAATATTAGGGTGAAAAGTAATTGTTGAATTAACAGATTATGTAAAAATAAAGAGTGCTAAAAGATAGGAAAGTAGGGAGAAAATATTTAATGAATAAATTATAATGATTTATAAAAAATATAAAAATATAATTGATTTTTTTCAAAAAAATGATTAAATTTTGAAAAAAAAAGACGTTTTTATGCTTAAAAAAGATAGTTGATTTTTTTGTTCCAAAAATGCTTTTTTATGACGTTAAAATTATACACACTTAAAAAAAGACATAAAAAAACCCCAGTATATCAATGTTTTATACTGGGGATAAAATTTTTATATTAAATTAATTTGATTTTAATGTAGTTTTTTCTTTTTCATCAACAATATTTTCAATTTCAATTGCTTTTTTTGATAGTTTTTTCTTTTTTAAATTATCCTTGGCTACTGTGGTTAAAAGTTTAATTCTGTTTGTTTGATTTGTTTCACTGGCTCCTGGATCATAATCAATAGGAGAGATGTTTGCATATGGATATTTTTCTCTAATTGACTTTATAACACCTTTTCCAACAACATGATTTGGAAGACAAGCAAATGGTTGTACACATACAATGTTTGGAATGTCATTTTCTATGTATTCAATCATTTCTGCAGTTAAAAACCATCCTTCACCAGTTTGATTTCCAATAGATAATATATCTTTTACTTTACTTTCAAGTTCAAAAATGTCACATGGAGGTAAATAACCTTTTTCTGAAGTTGCTAAAGCTTTTTTTAAATCCTTTTCTAACATTTCAATTAAAGAAATTACTGCACGGAATATTTTGGCTTTGGCTTTATCAATATTCAATAATTTATTATTTGTTATTTTATGTGTTGCAATAAATTTTATAAATCCCATAAAATCAGGAGAAATAACTTCGGCGCCTTCTTTTTCTAAAACATCTATTACATGATTATTGCCAAAAGGATGATATTTTATTAATACTTCACCAACAATTCCAACTTTAGGTTTCTCAATCGAATTATTAAGTTCAATTGTTTCAAAATCATTAACCATTTCATATATACTTTTCTTAAACTGATTATATGTAGATTTTGAACAAAGTTTTTTACACTTTTCTAGCCACTTTTCATATAATGCTTGTGATTCACCTTTGTTTATCTCATATGCTCTATTTTTTAATAATAGTTTTTGTAATAAGTCACCATAAAAAATAGCCTTTACAAGATTTATTGCCATAGGTATTGTTATTTTAAATCCAGTAGATTTTTCCATACCAACAACGTTAAATGATACAATTGGCACATTTCCAAATCCAGCATCTTTTAATGCTTTTCGTATAAATCCAATGTAATTTGTTGCTCGGCAACCACCACCTGTTTGAGACATTATAAGAGCTGTTTTATTAGTATCATATTCTCCGGATTGTAATGCTTCTATAAATTGACCTGTTGTTAATATAGAAGGATAACATGCATCATTATTAACATATCTTAATCCAGTTTCAACAGTTTTTTCTGTACACTCTTTTAATAATTTCACATTATATCCAAGAGATTTAACAGCAGATTCTATTAATTCAAAATGGATAGGAATCATTTGTGGTATTAAGATTGTATATCCTTCATTTTTCATTTCTTTAGTAAATGGAATTCTTTTGATTTCATAGTTTCCAAGTTCATGATGTGTGTTGTTTTCAACATCAAGTTGTTCTTCAGCTTTTTGTGCGATACGTTTATTCATACTAGCAAGTAAAGATCTAATACGAATACGAATAGCACCTAAGTTGTTTATTTCATCTATTTTAATTAATGTGTACATATTATCATAGCTTTTTAAGATTTCTTCAACTTGATCTGTTGTAACAGCATCAACACCACATCCAAAAGAATTTAATTGTATCATTTCTAAGAAATCATGTTTTCCAACAAATTCTGCTGCTGCATATAATCTTGAGTGAAATACCCATTGGTCAACAACACGTAAGTGATGACTAACACCATCTTTAGGTTCACAAATACTATCTTCTGATAATACACATAAACCTAAACTTGTAATTAGAGTATCGATACCATGATTTACTTCAGGATCAACATGATAAGGACGGCCTGCTAAAACAATACCTCTTAAATTGTTTTCTTTAATATATTTAATTGTTTCTTTTCCTTTTTTACGTACATCATTTTTGAATTTTTGATATTCTGCTTCTGCGGATTCAGCTGCTTCTAATAATTCTTTTTTAGTAAATTTGTAGTCCTTAAATTCTTCACATTCATATGCAACTTTTACCAAGTTTTTTACATTATCAATAGGTAAGAATGGATTTAAGTATTTAATATCAGAATTTCTTAACTCCTCAATATTATTTTTTATAACTTCTGAATATGAAATAACAATAGGGCAGTTATAATGATTATCTGAATCCTCATATTCTTTTCTATTATATGGAATGCAGGGATAGAATATTGTTTTTATACCTTGTTTTAATAAACTCATAACATGTCCATGTGCAAGTTTTGCTGGGTAGCAAACTGACTCAGAAGGCATTGATTCCATTCCTTTTTCATAAGTTTTTCTATTTGATTTTTCAGAAATTATAACTCTAAAACCTAATTTTGTAAGAAAAGTAAACCAGAAAGGATAGTCTTCATACATATTTAAAACCCTAGGGATACCGATTGTTCCACGTTTAGCATTTTCCTCAGAAAGTGGTTCATAGTTGAATAATCTTTCAAATTTATATTTATATATATTAGGTAAATCTTTCTTTTCAGAATTTTGATTTCCTGCACCTTTTTCACATCTATTTCCAGAAATAAATTTACTTCCATCTTCAAAAGTATTAATTGTTAATAAGCAATTATTTTCACAACCTTTACAACGAACATGAGAAATTTTTATGTTTAAAGTGTTTAATTCTTCTGTTTTTAATATTGTTGATCTGTGTGTCATATCAAGGTTTGCATGATATTGTTCTTGTGCTAAAAGTGCTACTCCATAAGCCCCCATTAAACCAGCAATATCAGGTCTAACAACATTTCTACCAACTATTAATTCAAAAGCTCTTAAAACAGCATCATTGTAGAAAGTTCCACCTTGTACCACAATATTTCTTCCTAATGTTTTTACATCTCTAACTTTCATAACTTTTTGGATAGCATTTTTTATAATTGAATAAGAAAGTCCGCTAGAAATATCACCAACAGAATACCCTTCTTTTTGAGCTTGTTTAATTTTTGAATTCATAAATACAGTACATCTTGAGCCCAAATCAACAGGAGTTTTTGATTTTAAAGCTTCTTTAACGAATTGTTCTATACTTAAATCTAAGCTTTTAGCAAATGTTTCTAAGAAAGAGCCACATCCAGATGAGCAAGCTTCATTTAGCATAATATTATCAATAGCACTATTTTTTAACTTTATGTATTTCATATCTTGTCCACCAATATCAATTATACTAGTAACTTTTGGTAGAAATTTTTTTGCAGCAGTATAATGTGCTATTGTTTCTATTTCATTTAAGTCAACATGTAAAGCAGTTTGTATTAGTTTTTCTCCATATCCAGTTACACCACTATAACGAATAACAACTTTTTCTGGAAGAGCTTTATATAAATCTTTAAGCATAGATATAACACTTTTTAAAGGATTTCCTTTATTATTTCCATATAATGAATATAATAATGCACCATCTTTATCAATTAAAACAACTTTTGTTGTTGTAGAACCAGCATCAATTCCTAAGAAAGCATCACCTTCATAAGTTTTTAAGTCATTTCTTTTTACTTTATCTTTATCATGTCTTTCTTTAAATTCTGTAAAATCTTCATCTGTTGCAAATAAAGGATCTAATGTATTTCCTTCTGTAAATTTTGCATTTTTAAAAGAATTTAGACGTGATTTTAAATCTTTTGATGTTATAGAATCGCTTTCTATTGATGAATAAGCAGCTCCTGTTGCTACTAAAAGATGAGCATTTTCAGGGATAATAACTTTTTCATCAGTTAGATTTAATGTTTCTATAAATCTTTTTCTTAGTTCAGAAAGATAGTTTAATGGTCCACCTAAAAAAGCTACATTTCCCTTTATAGGTCTTCCTTGCGCTAAACCACTAATTGTTTGATTTACAACTGCTTGAAAAATAGATGCAGAAATATCTTCTTTTCTAGCACCTTCATTTAACAATGGTTGAATATCAGTTTTTGCGAAAACTCCACAACGTGAAGCAATAGGGTATATAGTTTCATATGTTTTTGAAAGTTCATTTAATCCATTAGTATCAGTATTTAATAAAGATGCCATTTGATCTAAAAATGCACCTGTACCACCAGCACAAGTTCCATTCATTCTTTGCTCAATAAATTTGTCAAAATATATAATTTTTGCATCTTCGCCACCAAGCTCTATTACAACATCAGTTTGTGGGATTATTTTTTCAACAGCGGATTTACAGGCAATAACTTCTTGAATAAAATTCACATTTAAAATTTTTGCAATATCAAGAGCGCCTGAACCTGTTAAAGACATAGTGAATGTGTTATCTGGGTAGTCTTTTACAAGTTTTGTTAAGACATTAAATAATGTACTTTTTGTATCTGAATAATGTCTTTCATAATTTGAATAAACAATATTTAACTCTTCATCTAGAATTACAATTTTAACAGTTGTTGATCCAATGTCTAATCCGACGTGTAATAATTTATTCATTTTTTATTCTCCTATTCGAAGCACATAAGAGTGCATAATTTTTAATAAAATTTCAATAATTAATAGATACATTTTATAAGCTTTATCGAAATTTGTCAATGTTTATATTTTCCTTATTTCCGTACAGGTTAAAATATTTTTATGAACAAAAAATGAAGTTTCATTTTGATGAAAAAATAGAACAATTTAGAAATTTAGAATGCCTAAATCCCATATTGTTCCAGTGTTTTTTTTAGTGAAAAATATATATAAAATAAAAAATAAATTCTAATAAACAAGCAATAGAAATTAATATATGAGAGAAAATATGTTGAAAATTAAGTAAATCAAGAAGTTCAGCTATAAAATATAAAATAACTCCAATCAAAATTAAAATAGGAATTTTATTAAATAATATAAGTGGAATTATTGATATTAAAAAACAAATAATTATTAAAAAATAAAGTATTGATGAGAGTACTTTTGGAATATTTGTCCAAATAGAAGTCATAATAATAGAAGTTAATAATATTCCTAAAGTTGTTCCAAATAAAGCCCATCCCCAAGCTCCTTGCAATATACATAAAAATATTGGAAATACTGATGTTGCTAACAATATATGACTTAATATATTATCAAATTTCTTGAAAAAAGTTTTCACATTTGTAAAATGATAAATTGTACTAAATAAAAAATATATAAAACTTGATACTGAAAAAATAGTAATAAATATAATATTTATAGCAGATTTATTTATACAAGTAAAAACAATTAATAAAATAGAGCAAACAAAGAATATTGATGCACTTATGCAATGAATAATTGCACTTGAAATACTTTTTTTATTTTCCATAATAGATTCCTTTAATTAATTAAAATAAGATTTTGAGGCAATAATACAACATTTTGAGCAAATAGTCAATTTAAAATGAATAAATATACAAGTTTAGGAATACCATTTAGAAAAACAAAAATAAAGGAGGAGAGATAATGCAAAAGTGGATAATTATAGCTGTTATAGCTATAATATTAATTTTAACCACAGTTATTGTACTAAATGTGGATATTGAAACTGAATATACTCCAGAAACTGAAATTGAAGAAACAGAATTAAGAAAAACAATTATATCATTATATTTTTTAGACAAAAATACAATGGAATTGGTTAAGGAGAGTAGGTTAATAGATTCTAAAGAATTAATAATTAATCCATATGATAAAGTTTTAGAAATGATGATTTCAGGACCAGAAAATGAAGCATATACTAGAACTATTCCAGAAAATACTAAAGTTATAGAAACAAAACTTGAAAGTGATTGTTTAGTAATTAATTTTAGTAGTGAATTTTCAGGGGCTCTAACAGATGATTCTAATAAGCAAAAGGTTATAGACTCAATTTATCAATCATTAAAAGAGTTTACAGAAATTAATAGTATAAAGATATTAATTGAAAATGTTGATATAAATGGAGAAAACACAACATCAAATGAAAACCAAAATTTAGTTAATAATCAAATAGCAGAAAATACTATATCAAATGAAGTAACTAATCAAACTGTTGAAAATATGTAGGTTTTGTGATATTATAAAATAATTGAAAATGTAGATATAGGAGTATTAAGTGGATTTATTAGAAAATGAAAGAATAGATGATTTAGAATATAAGGGATTAAAAATAATTCAAAACAAAAATGGATTTTGCTTTGGAATAGACAGTGTTTTATTATCTGATTTTGCTAAAAATATTAAGAAAAATGCAAAAGTTATAGATATTGGAACAGGTACAGGTATTATATCTATTTTGTTATCAAAAAAAGCAAATTTATCTAAAATATATGGAATAGAGATACAAGATGAAGTTGCAGATATGGCAAAAAGAAGCGTATATCTAAATAATCTGAACGATAAAATTGAAATAATTAATACTAATATAAAAGATATTTTTAATATTTTAAATCCAAATGAATTTGATGTTATAGTAACAAATCCTCCATATATGAAAATGAATACTGGAGCTATAAATGAAGAAAAAAAGAAATTAATATCAAGACATGAAGTTGAATGCACATTAGAAGATATAATAAGAATTAGTTATAAATTATTAAAAAGTAATGGAGAATTTTATATGGTACATAGAGCAGAGAGAATTGTAGACATATTATTTTATTTAAGACAATATAAAATAGAGCCAAAAATTTTAAGATTTATACAACCTAATTTGAATAAAGAACCAAATCTTGTATTAATTAAAGCAGTAAAAAATGCTGGATATCAGTTAAATGTAAAAAAACCATTAATTGTGTATAATGAAGATGGAAAATATACTGATGAAATATTAGAAATATATAATAAGGAGAAATAAATATGCCAGGAAAATTATATTTAGTAGCAACACCAATTGGAAATTTAGAAGATATAACAATTAGAGCTTTAAATGTATTAAAACAAGTTGATCTAATTGCAGCAGAAGATACGAGGCATACATTAGGATTGCTAAATCATTTTGAAATTTCAAAACCATTAATTAGTTATTATAAACAAACTGAAAAATCAAGAAGTGAAGTATTAATTGAAAAACTAAAAGAAGGAAAAAATATAGCAATAGTTTCTGATGCAGGAACTCCAGGTATTTCTGATCCAGGAGAAGAGATTGTGAAATTAGCAATACAAAATAATATTGAAATTATACCAATTCCAGGAGCATGTGCACTAATAAATGCATTAATTGTTTCAGGTCTTTCTACTAGAGAATTTTCATTTATTGGTTTTTTATCAACTATAAAAAAAGAGAAGAAAGAAAAGTTAGAAGAAGTAAAATTTGAAACAAGAACATTAATTTTGTATGAGGCACCACACAAGTTAAAAGGAACTTTAGAGCAGATTTTTGAAACATTAGGAAATAGAAACATTGTTTTAGCGAGGGAATTAACAAAAATACATGAAGAATTTATTAGAGGAACAGTTAGTGAAATATTAGATAGAATTGAAGAAATTAAGGGAGAATTTGTTATTTTAGTAGAAGGAAATAATATTTCTAAAAAAGATTTAGAGTTAAGCAATTTAAAAAATTTATCTTTAGAGGAACATTATAGTAGATATGAAAATCAAGGATTAGATAAAAAGGAAATTATAAAAAGAATAGCTAAAGACAGAAATGTAAATAAAAATGAAATTTATCAATATTTTATTAAAAAATAGGGGATAGTATAAAAGTACTATTCTCTATTTGTTTTATATTAAACTAAACTGAATTTTTTATAAGTTTCAAAATTTTAGAACGACTCAAAATTTCAGTATTGTAATTTGCAGTTTAAAATGATATAGTTATTATGTATAAAAATATTTTATCGTGGAGGTCGAAATGAGTAGAAGTAGAGGAAGAAGATATGACGAAACTCCTAAGTTAAATTTAAAAAAAGTATTCGCTACAATAATTGCTATAATTGTACTTATAATGATTATTGTTTCTTTAAAAAATCTGTTTATTAATACAGATAATACAAAAGATGTTTCTTCATTAACGACCTATGTTAGTGTATATGAGAATAATAAATGGGGAGTAATAGATAATAAAGGAAATATAATTGTTGATTGCAATCATGATGAAATGGTTGTAGTTCCAGATAAAAATAAAGCTTTATTTATTTGTATAGAAAATCCAAATTATAGTAATGACACATATACAACAAAAATAATTAATGAAAAAGGTGAAAAAATTCTTACAGAGTATAATATGGTACAACCTTTAGAAAATACAGATGGCTTAACTTCTTGGTATGAAAGTAATGTTTTAAAATTTGAAAAAGATGGTAAATATGGTTTAATTAATTTTGATGGCAAAATTATATTAGATGCAATATATGATAATTTATATGCTTTGCAAGGATCTGAGAAAAGTATAATAATTGAAAATGCTGGAAAAAAGGGGTTAGTTAGTACAGCAATGGGAGAAGTTATTATTCCAGCAGAATATCAAGAAATCAAAAGTTTAACTAAAAATTATGATGATGGATACATTGTAAAAGATGATAGTAATAAATATGGAGTCATTTCTCCAGATAAATCAATAATATTAGAAACAAAATATGATGATATTAAAAATATTACAGGAAATGATTATTATGTTGTTTCAGAGAATGGTGTATTAGAGATTATAAATGGAAAAGGCGAAGTTATATTAAATAGTGGTTTTGAAACAGTTGAAGAAATAAATGCTGATTATTTTATTATAACAATAGGTGGAAAATATGGAGTTATATCTAAAACTGGGGAAACAAAAATAGAACCTAAATATGATTTTCTAAAAAATTCATTTTCAAATAATTACATTGCTAAATTAAATGGTAAAACAGGAATTATAAATGAACCTTCAAATCAAATTATTGGATTTTCATATGAAAATATTAGTTATATAAAAGAAGCAAATTTTTTTAAAGCAGAAAATGCAGACTTTACAACAGATATTATAGATAGTAGTTTTAATATTGTTTTAAATAATATTATTGTTTCAGAATTAAATATAGATAATGGATATTTAAGAATTAGAAATAGTAATGAATATAAATATTATAATTTAAAATTAGAAGAGAAAACAAATAAAGAAATATTAACAACAAATACATTATTTTTAGTAAAAGAAAATGGTAAATATGGATATGAAAATAAAGCAGGAAAAAGAGTTGTTGATTGTATTTATGATGATGCAAAAGAACAAAACGAGTTTGGATATTGTGCTGTAAACAAAGATGGAAAATGGGGAGTATTAGGAGCTAATGGCTCAGTTATAGAAGATCCAAACAATGATTTTAATGATTATTTATATATAGATTTTATAGGCAGTTGGCATAAACATAAAGATTTAAAATTGAACGTTTATACAAAATAACAGAAGAAAAAAGGAAGGTAATTTATTTTGGAACTAATGACAAAATATCAGTATACGTATTTTATACATCCGTATATAATTGATGAAACAAAATATAGTAAGTATATTCTTAAATTATTAAAGGACAGAAAATGTTCTTATAAAACATTTGAAAAGGAAAAAGATTTAGATATATATAATTTCTTTTTACCAGCAATTAGAACATACTTATTTCCTACATTTGAACTTAGAGGAGAAAAACTTAGAGATTTTAAGAAAATGAAGGCAGAGGAACAATGTAAAATTTTAGTAAAAGATAATTGTGTTCACTTCAATTACAATTTAGCTGAGGACATTCAAGGAAAAGTTGGAACAGAAAATGGTATCTTTTTTAAGATTGAAGGAATAGAAATAATTTGTTTTAATACTGGTGTATGTTTTTTTACAATGAAAACTCATTTAGAAAATACAAATAAATTTTTTGATTTATTAGATTTTAATTATAGATTTAAAGGAATCACTTCTGAGTTTGCATCTTTAAAAGATTTTGAAAATATTAAAATTCAAACAGATACATTTCAGGATATAAGTGATATATCAGAACTAATAAATCAAATAACTGGTATAAGTACTAAAAATAATAATTCAAAAGAAGAATTGTTAAATTCACAATTTTATACATATTCATATGTATGTGTGGAGACAAGTAACTGGAGTGAGAAAACAAACTTTTTTAATATAGAAAATGATTTTTTAAAGTTTGCAAATGTATTGCCAAGTAATTATACTTCAGACTTTAATAAGGCAAACTTAGAGCATAATTTACATATAATAGAAAAATTTAAGTATGTAAAAACAACTATATCCAGAACCAGCTCAAATTTAATGTGTTCTGGAATAGATACATATAATTATACGAGATTGCCATATGAGTATGAGAATCAATATTTTTATATGTATATATTATCATTATATAAACTTATTTTTCTAATGAAATTAAATAATGATTTTAAATCATATGATAAAATTATTAAAATGAAAAAGAAATTTATTAAATTTACAAAAGACATATGGGATAAGGATATTACACTAGATGATACAGGAGCTCTATATTATAAAACTTTAAATAAAACTCTAGAATTAGAAAGCTTATATGAAGAAATTCAAAATAAATATGAGGTAATATATAAGGACTTAAATATAGAAAAAAATAATAATTATTACTCTGTAATAGTTATATTACTTATATTTTCTCTAGCATTTAATACAATAAATATTATATTTTTAATGTATTTATTAACATGATAAAAAGGTGGTAAAATGAAGTTATCTGTTGGAACAGACATAATTGAAATTAATAGAATAAAAAGATTAATAGATAAAGATTCAAAATTTATACAAAAAATGTATACTGATAAAGAAATTTCATATTGTGAATCTAAAAAAGAACAAAAATATCAAAGTTATGCAGCTAGATTTGCAGCAAAGGAAGCAATATATAAAGCTTTAAGTGATAAAATAACATCATATACATGGAAAGATTTTGAAATAATTAACTCAAATAAGGGAAAACCAGAAGTATTTTTACATTTAATTATTGATGAAATTGATAGTATAGAAATAAGTATATCACATTGCAAAGAATATGCGGTTGCATATGTTACAGCGATTTTAAAGGAGAGTTAAATGGAATTTTTTGATTCACATTCACATTATAATGATGAAAGTTTTGATAGTGATAGAGAAGTGCTAATAAATAAGACATTAAAGGAAAATATAACAAGAATGATGTGTATAGGATATGATGTGGAGAAGAGTGCAAAAGCTATTAAAATAGCTGAAAAATACAATTATATATATGCATCATGTGGAATATCTCCTAATGATATAGAAGATTTTTCAGTAGAAAACCTAGAAAAAATAGAAGAAATGGCTAAAAATAGAAAAGTTGTGGCAATTGGAGAAATTGGCTTAGATTATCATTGGAATAAAGAAAATAAGGAAGCCCAAAAAGAGCTTTTTATAAAGCAAATTGATATTGCTAATAAGTTAAATAAGCCAATAATAATACATACACGTGATGCAGTAATGGATACTATTGAGATTTTAAAAACACATTCTGTGCAAAATACAGGAATATTTCACTGCTGTCCATTAAATCAAGAGCTAATAAAAGAAGGCTTGAAATTAGGATATTATATATCTTTTAGTGGTGTAATTACATTTAAGAATGCTAAACCTAATGAAGCTGTAAATCAAGTTCCACTTGATAGAATTCTTATCGAAACAGATTCTCCATATATGTCTCCTGAACCACATAGAGGAGAGAGAAACACATCATTATATGTGAAGTATGTAGCACAGAAGATAGCTGAAATTAAAGGTATTTCATTAGAAGAGGTTGCAAAAGCTACATATAATAATGCAAGTAAAATATTCAATATTGATAACTAAATATATAGTTTATCCACAAGGTAAAATATAAAAATAACCTTGTGGATTTTTATTTTTTATAAAAAATTTTTCTGTAAAAAATTTCCTGAAAACGTTGATTTCGTAGGAAATGTAATAAAAACTTCCAAAAAAGTAATAAAAACTTAATAAAAGAATATTAAATCACTGCAAAAGCACTTCCGTAGTGGTTTTTTACAAGGTTTGGAAAAACTGAAAAAAAGTGCTATTGAAAAAATTTCTGGAAATGCTATTATGTTGCTAATGAAAATATTCAAAAATTCAGAAAAAAACAGGGAGGATTTATTATGAAGAAGAAAATGTTAATTTCAATAGCAATAATATCAATTTTGTTATTGAATTGCATCGCTCCGATTCTAAAAGTTGCAGCTGGTACAGACATAAGAGTAATGTTTGAAAAAAATATGTATGCTGCAATTAAGGATGAATTGCAAAGACAAGGCATTACTGCAATTTATAACGATGCACAACGTACAATGATTATTAATGATGAAGAATTAGCAAAAGTAACATCTCTTTCTTTATCTAATAGTGAATTAACAGACTTAACAGGTCTTGAAGTATTTACAAATTTAAAAGAATTAGATTTATCTTCTAATGAATTAGATAAAACTAGTAATTTAGAAGTTTTAAATTCATTCACATTAACAACATTAGACTTATCTTCAAATGAAATTGAAGATTTAAGTATGGTAACTGGTATAAAGAATATATCAAAATTAAACTTACATAACCAAAAATTTGATGTTGTAGAAGTTATCCAAATTGATACTACTGAAACATCAGATCAATATAATGAAGTTCTTTATCCATTACCAAAAATTTTAACAGATTTAGTAGACTATATACCATCAGAATGGTTAGTTGAAAAAAATTACTTTGATAATGGACATGAAGATTTAGGAAATCCAAAAGCTACACCACATGTAGATTGGAGTAAATTTGACCAAGAGAATGTGAAAATAAGATATGCTTATAAAACAGCAACAACTTATGAACTTCTTAAAGGTATGGTTAAAATTAGTATAAAAGTAGTTGATTCTACAAGTACATTATATAATTCAGATATTAATTTATATTTTGTAACAGCAGATTCAGAAGAAAGAGGAATACATATTAAAGATACTAATATGTATAATGCAATTAAAAGACAATTAACAAAAGGTCAAACTGAAAATGATCAATTAATCAGTTATGGAAATGCAGATACAGCAAGAACATTATATAATAGATCTTTTGATGATGCACAAACATTAGTAATAGGTATTGATGATCTTATCAACAAAATTTCAAATTTAAAACTTGATAATAAGAGAATTAAAGATCTTTCAGGAATTGAAAAATTTGTTGGTTTAGAAACAAACTTAGATTTATCTGGTAACTATATAAAATCAATTGATCCATTAATAGAGTTAGAAGAAAATCAAGAAAAAGAAGAAGCTTTATTAAAAGAAAGAGTTCAAGCTCAAATTGGATTAGTTTCAGAAACAGTTGGAAAAATTGAAAGTTTAAAATCTCAAATTGAAGCACTTCAAAAAGAAATTGCAGATATAGAAGCTAAATTTAATACAGACTTACAAAAATTACAAGATGAATTAAAAGCATTAAGAGAAAAGGAAGCTCAAATTAAAGCTCAAGTAGGAGCAGACTCTGCAAAAGTTGAAGAATTACAAAAACAAATTGAAGATTTGAACAAAGAACAAACTGAAGAATTAAATAAACAAAAAGAAGCAACAGAAAGAATAAATGCATTAAGAGAACAACTTAAAGAATTAGAAGCAGCAGATCAACCAATAAAAGATGAAATTGAAAGATTAAAAGCTCAAATTCAAGAATTAGAAAATACAATAAGAAATTCTCAAGAAAGAGTTAATTCTTTAACAATAGAAGTTTCAACAAAACAAGAACAAATTTCAACTGCTAAAACAGCAATAGCGATTTATGAAACAGAAGTAGCAGAGTTAAGAGAAAATATTATAGCAGCACAAGAAATTTTAGAATCAATCACAGATACTGCAACTGGTGTAGCAAATCCAGTAGATGTAGAAAACTACATACAAGGTGTAAATGAAGAAATAAGGAAATTACAAGATAGAATTGATGAACTATACAGAGATATTTCTACAAGTACAGATGAACAATCAAGATTACAAGCAGAAATTGAAACTTTAAAAGGTAGAATTGAGAAAGCTGAAGATGATAAAGCAGAAGCTCAAGAAAATTTAGCAGCTAGAGAAGAAGATTTAAAAAATAGTACAAATGCACAACAAGCAGAAGATGTTAGAAAACAAATTGAAGAAGAACAAGGAAAAATAGATGCTTCTAATGCTAATATTGAAGTTATTAAAAAAAGTATAGAACTTGCTCAAAAACAATTAGAAGAAGAAGAAGCAAAATCTAAAAAAGTACAAGATGAACTTGCTGATGTTGAAAAACAAATAGAAGCAAAACTTGCAGAAATTCAAAAATTAGTTGATGATAGAAATAATCAAGAAAAAGCATTAGGAGAAAAAAGAGCAAAACTTGCAGAACTACAAATGGATTTAGCTAGAGAAGAAGCAAGACTTATGGAAAGAATGCAAAGATTATATAATATCTATAATAGAATAGATAGATTAGCTGGATTTGCTACATCTAAAGTAAGAACAATAACAGATAAAGAATTTAAAGATGCAACATTTGAAGAAGCAAAATCTATGTATTCAGCTCAAGTTTCTAAAATTTCTAATATAGAAAAATATTTAACAGGTTTTGAAAGAAATTATTTATTAACAACATATAATATTCCAACAACACTTACTTTTGAAACAGAACATCGTACTGTAAATCCAGAAACTGGAGAAGTAACTGTTACAACAGAAACAGAAACAAAACCAATTGAAAATCCAATTACAAAATACTTTACAGAGTTACCACAAGATAGTTGGACAGTATTAGATTATAAATTAGCAATTAGAAACTTCCAAAGAGATGATATTTATATGCAAATGTATACACATTGTTATTTCACAAGATTATTTGAAGGAACAACAAATTGTGTTGCAACAGAATATGCTGATTATATGATCAAAAGATTAGAAATTGATGGTGAAGATACAACATTATATAGAGAAGCAATAGAAAATTATGCAGATATTTATAAAACATTTGGTGGAGATGATAACTGTGCAGGAAAAGCAACAACAGATAAATTATTCTCTTATGCTAAGAGAATTACATTAGCACCAGGAGATGAAATAGAAGCATATGTATATTTACCAAGATTAAAAGTATTAGACATTAGTGAAAACTTAATTGAAAATATAGACAATATATCAAAATTAACAAAATTAGTAAAATTATATGCTGGAGATAACGAATTAGTAGATATCTCAAAAGTTGATTGGACATCAATGAATGAACACTTAAAAGTATTAGATTTAAGTTTAAATGATATTAGCAATATTGAACCATTAGAAGTATTAACTAATATTGAATACTTAGATTTATCAAAGAACTTAATTGAAGGAGAATTCACATTCAAAGTAGAAAAATTAGAAAATTTAAAAAATTTAGATTTAAGCTACAATAGAATTGACGATATCCAAAGATTAATAAATTACTTAACTTATGAAGCAAGAGCTCATGGATATGATGGAGACATTGGTTCATATTTAAGAACAGGAAATTTAACAGTTAACTTTAAATATCAACAATTAGAAATGACTGTTGATGGAGTGTTACCAGTAGGTGATACATATAAAGTTGAATTACCAAAAATATTTAGACAAATAGAACAAATTGATTATGCAAATACAAGTTTTGGAATTGACAGTATACGCGGAAATGTAACAAGTGATGGTAAAGATGTTATAGTAGATACAAGAGTTGCTGGAAAACATACAGGAATTGTAACAATTATAAATACAAAAACTGTAGCAAGTTTAGGATATGGAACAACATGTACAATCACATATAAAGTAGGAACAGCTAACATGTTAGAAGTAAAAGTTACTCCAGAAAATGCAAATGTTGAAAAAGGAAAAACTCAAGAATTTAAAGCAGAAGTAACTGGAGATAATGTACCACATAAAGGTGTTACATGGTCAATTGCAGGAAATACAAGCGAAAATACAAAAATTTCTGAAGCTGGATTATTAACAGTAGCAGAAGATGAAACTTCAGAAAAAATTGAAGTAATTGCTACATCATTCTATGATACAACAGCTATTGGAAAAGTAGAAGTTGTTATTACAGAAAAAGCTGGAGAACCAGTAAATCCAGATGATAATAAAGAACCAGAAACACCAACAAATCCAGACGATAATAAAGAACCAGAAACACCAACAGATCCAGACGATAATAAAGAACCAGAAACACCAACAAATCCAGACGATAATAAAGAACCAGAGACACCAGCAAATCCAGACGATAATAAAGAACCAGAGACACCAGCAAATCCAGATGATAAAAAAGATGAAACAACAGCAATTGAATTTGGTTATGATGTTGATGTAGATAATGATTACTTAGTAGGAATAAAAGCTCAAACATCAGTTGATAGATTCAAATCAGTATTATTAAATGATAATGATGATTATAGAGTTGTTGTAAAATCTGCAAATAGAGAAGTTAAGACAGGAAATATTGCAACAGGAATGTTTGCACAAGTTCAAGATAAGAATGGAAATGTTGTAAAAGATACAAATGGAAACTTATTAGTTTATGAAATCATAGTAAAAGGTGACGTAAATGGGGATGGTGTTGCTGATTCATTAGATACAGTTTCAATAAAAGCACACAGAAGTGAAGTTAAATTATTAAAAGGTGCAGCTTTAAAAGCAGCAGATATTAATAATGATAATTCAGTAGACTCAACAGACTCAAAATTATTACTATATCATAGAGCCGAAGTTAGTGGATACAACTTAAATTATACAAAATAATTTGAATGTTTGAATATTAAAGAGATGAAAACTATATAATAGGGAAGTATAAAAACTTTCCTATTATATAAAATAAAACAATTGTAAAAAATTTATAAAAGATAAAAATCACTTTTATAAATAGTAAAAAAAGGTATTGCAATTTTTTAGTATAAATGATATTCTAGTGTTGTATATAAGCAAATGAGGAGAATGATGATATATGAAAAACAAAACTAAATTAATTATTTTGCAAGTTTTTATTGCAATTATATTAATATCTACAAGCGTTTATGCAGCTATTGATACAACAATAGGAGTCAAAGTTTCAAAATCTATTTTATATAGAGGAGATACAGTTGAGGTTACATTATCATTAAGTGATGTTAAAAGTGATAAAAAAATCACAAATGTTGAAGGATATATAAATTATGATAAAGATGTTCTTGAAACTATAACTTATGATAGTATAGTTAAAGATGAGAATAAAAAAGTAACAATTGGTGATGAAACATTACCAGTTGAAGATGCTTCAAATGTTCAATCTTCATCAGCATTTGTATTATTTAATGGTTCACCAGAAAGTGATAACGATGCAAAAATTCTTATTGATTTTAACAATGGTTTAACAAAGGATTCAGATTTAATAACAATCAAATTTAAAGTTAAATCAAATGCTTCAATAGGTGATGTAGAGGATGCTATTAAATATTCTTTTGTTGTAAAATCAAATGAAGAAAAAACAGAAGAAATAACTAAAAATGTTAATTTAACAGTAAAAGAAACAATAAAAGATGAAAATAAAAACGAAACTAAAAATGAAACTAAAAATGAATCAAAATTAGAAGATACTGTTGGAAAAGTTGATAATAAAAACGTAAATAAAAATACTAATAAGAATACAAATACAAATACAAAAAATAATGCAGTAAACAACACAAATACAACAGATAACTCAGTTTCAGGAACTAAATTGCCTGCAACAGGTGCTAAAATATTTATAATACCAGCAATTGTATTAATTGCCCTAGCTTATATAAGCTATAACAGATATATAAGAATGAGAGGTATATAATATTTTCTAAAAAAATAATTAATAATCCCTGGAGAGATAACAATTAACGTTATCTCTTCTTTTTTATAACTATTTAAAAATATGTTGCAATAATAAAAGTATATTGATATAATGTTCTTAATTTAATAGGAGGAATAGATTATGATTTTGTTAATAATAATTTTACTCGTAGTTATAGTTGCTATTATAGCTATGTACAATGGTCTAGTTCAAGCAAAACTAAAAACAGAAAATGCTTGGAGTCAAATCGATGTTCAATTACAAAGAAGATTTGATCTTATACCAAACTTAGTTGAAGCAGTTAAAGGTTATATGAAACATGAAGAAGAAGTACTTACTAAAGTTACTGAACTTAGAACATCATGGGCATCAGCTTCATCAGTTTCTGAAAAAGCAGAATTAGATAATCAGTTATCTGGAACATTAAAAACAATTATGGCAGTTTCAGAAAACTATCCAGATTTAAAAGCGAATCAAAACTTTACACAATTACAAGAAGAATTAAGAAGTACAGAAAATAAAATTTCTTATTCAAGACAATTTTATAATGATAGTGTTACAATGTATAATACTAAATTACAAGTATTTCCAACAAACATTATAGCAGGAATGTTTAATTTCTCAGCAGCTGATTTATTTAAAACATCTACTGAAGAAGCTAGACAAAATGTTAAAGTTGATTTTAGTAAATAATTATTACACAAAATACGCTATTCGTTTGAATAGCGTATTTTAGTATAAAATTTAAGAAAGGAGATTTTGAGTATGTATGATGATATAAGAAAAAATAAAATTAAAACAGGAATAATAGTTGCAATTTTTATGGCTATGATAAGTTGTATAATATATTCACTTTGCTATTTGCTTGGTTATAGTGAAATTGCTTTATTTGTTGCTTTAATTTTTTCTATAATATCTACAATTGCTACATATTACAATTGTGATAAAATAGTTCTTGCGTCTGTAAATGCAAGACCAGCAACAAAAGAAGAAGATTTACAATTAACTAATATATTAGATGATTTAATGGTAGCTTCAGGAGTACAAAGTAAACCTAGATTATATGTTGTTGATTCTATGCAACCAAACGCATTTGCTACTGGAAGAAACCCTGAAAATGCGATAATATGTGTTACAAAAGGTTTAATAGAAAAATTAAATTATTATGAGCTAGAAGGAGTTGTTGCTCACGAATTGGCACATATTAAAAATTATGATATTAGATTATCAGCAGTTATTAGTGTAATGGTAGGCTTTGTTATAATGCTTTCTGATATGTTTACTAGAATTTCATTTAGAAGAAGCAGAAGAGATAGTGATAATAATAGTGGTGGAGTACAGCTTATAATTTTAATAATTGGTTTAATATTTTTAATAATTTCCCCAATCATTTCACAACTTATACAATTAGCAGTATCAAGAAGAAGAGAGTTTTTAGCTGATGCTACTGCAATTTCATTTACAAGAAATCCAGATGGATTAATATCAGCGTTAAGGAAGATAAGTGGTGATGATACAGAACTTGAAACAGCAAGTAATAGTAATGCTTATATGTATATAGTTACACCATTTAAAAATAAAAGAAAGAAAAAAAGTAATTTATTTTCAACACATCCATCAACATCAGAAAGAATTGAAGCATTACAAAATTTAAGATAAGTATTAAGAAGTCTAATTTTACAAAATTAGACTTTTTTTGTATCTTAATAATATAAAATTAATTTGATATAACCGTTGATACATAAAGAACTTGGACATTTTGGACAAAGAAGGTTGTTCTTTTTTTAGATTGACAAACATATAAATACATTATATAATGAAAACGCAAATTAGGAGGGCAGAATTATGAAAACAGATGAAAAATTATCTATAAGGATAATTAGAAAAATTGTTTTTATAAGTATTATTTTAATTTGTATTCTTACAATTGGAGTTAAGGCCTCAAAATCTGAGGTAAATTATGTAACAATTGTTTTTCCAGAAGGATATGAAACAACTGTTATGACTTCAAATGTAAAAGTATCTGATATATTAGCTGAAAATCATACAATTGTATTACCAGATGAAACAGTTTATCCTGATATTAATTCTAATATAGACTTAAGCAAAAAAATAACTATTTCTAAATTAACAGAGGAAAAAGTTGTAATTTCTGAACAAGTTGAAAGTGTCTCTACTGAAGAAATATTAGGAAAATATGTAACAGTTACTGAAAAAATTGTTATAGAACAAGTTGAAATACCTTATGAAACAATAACAAAAGATGTCTCAAAAGAAGGAACTGAAACTAAAGATAAAGTTCTTCAAGAAGGCGTTAATGGTTTAAAAGAAATTAAATATAAAGTAAAATATCAAGATGATGTTGAAATAGAAAAAAATGTAATTTCAGAAACTGTTATTCGTGAACCAGTTAATAAAATAATTCAAATATCAACAAAACTAACATCAAGGTCTAGAAGTAGAACTACTGAAAATCCTACTACAATACAAGCAAGTGTTGAAGGAATGACACCTCAAGTAGTTAAAATGAATACTTCAGCATATTGTGCATGTGCTAGATGTACAGGAAAAACAAATGGAATAACAAGTTCTGGTGCTAGAGCAAAAGAGTGGTATACAGTAGCAGCAGGAAGTGGATATCCAATTGGAACAGTTATATATATACCAGCATTAGCAAATAAACCAAATGGTGGATGGTTTGTTGTAGAAGATAGAGGAGGAGCAATATCTAATAATAGAATAGATATTTATATGGATTCTCATTCATCTGCAATAATATTTGGAAGAAAAAGTTTAGAATGTTATGTTTATAAATAAAAAGAAAGGCAAGTTTTGCCTTTCTTTTTTTGTGTTATAGTATTGACAAATTAGTTTTACTATTGTATTATACTAAAAATTATTTCTTGAGCATTCGCTCAAAATTTTTCCAAAATAAAAATTAAATATGAAGGAGTGATGCCTTTGTTGTCATTTGTAAAAAGTATGTGTTTGCAAGGTCTAGAAGGAGTTTTAATAAATGTAGAAGTTGATATTTCTTCAGGACTCCCATATTGGGAAATTGTTGGCTTGCCAGATACCAATATACGTGAATCAAAAGACAGAGTAAAAACAGCAATTAAAAATTCAGGAATAGAACTATTAAGTAGAAGATATGTTATTAATTTATCTCCAGCAAGTGTTAGAAAAAATGGAGCAAGCTTAGATTTAGCAATAGCCATAGGAATACTAATTTCTATGAAAATAATAAAGTGTACAAATTTAAGAGATACAATACTTATAGGTGAGTTATCTTTAAATGGTGATCTAGTAGGAATAAATGGTGTTTTACCTATATGTATTGAAGCGCAAAAGTGTGGAATAAAAAGAATAATATTACCCAAAGTAAATGCTAAAGAAGCGTCAGTAGCAGAAGGCGTAGATGTTATAGGTATTAGAAATTTAAAAGAATTAATAGATTTTTTTAATGGAAAAAAGAAAATACCAGAAGAAAAGTTTGATAGAAATAATATTTTTAAAAGTGTTAATAAATCAAATTTAGATTATTGTGATGTCAAGGGGCATGAAATTTCAAAAAGAGTCCTGGAAATAGCTGCTGCTGGTAGTCACAATTGTTTGATGATTGGAAGTCCAGGATCTGGAAAAACAATGATGGCAAAAAGATTGCCAAGTATTTTACCAAATTTGAGTTTTGATGAATCTTTAGAAATAACACAAATTCATAGTATAGCAGGAAATTTAAAAGATAGAAATATTATTACAGAACGACCATTTAGAGCACCTCATCATACAATTTCAGAAAAATCATTAATTGGTGGAGGAAAAAATCCAAAACCAGGAGAGGTAAGTTTGGCACATTTAGGAGTGCTATTTTTAGATGAATTATTGGAATTTAATAAAAATATAATAGAAGTTTTGAGGACTCCTATGGAAGATAAAAAAATTAATATAAATAGATTAGAAAGCAAAGTTACATATCCATGTAATTTTATGACAATTGCAAGTATGAATCCATGTCCATGTGGATATTATGGAAGTAATATTAAAGAATGTACTTGTACAAATGTGAAAAGAAAAAATTATATTTCAAAATTAAGCAGACCATTACTTGATAGATTTGACTTACATATTCAAGTAAGTTCAGTTAATTATAATAGATTAAGAGATAAGAAAATTGAGAAATCTCTAGAAATAAGAAATAGAGTAAATAAAGCTAGAACTATTCAAATTAATAGATATACAGAAGATAGAATTTATTTTAATTCAGACTTGACAGCAAACATGATAGAAAAATATTGCAATATAGATGATGATACATTTAATTTATTAAAAGAATATTTAGAATGTAAGAAATTATCAACAAGGTCTTATTCGAAAATTTTAAAAGTGTCAAGAACTATTGCTGATTTAGAAAATGAAGAAAACATTAGAAAGGAACATGTTTTAGAGGCAATTCAATATAGAATATTAGATAGTTAAGGAGAGAAAATGAGAATATTAATGTTAAATCAAAAAAATTTTCCAGAAAAGTTAAAAAAGATTGAAAATGTACCTAAGAGACTATTTTATATAGGAAATATAAATTTATTATATGAAGATTGTTTTGCAATAGTTGGAACAAGAAAAATAACTAAATATGGAATTGAAACTTGCAGAAAATTTTCAAAGGAATTTGCATTAAGAGATATACCAGTTGTTAGTGGAATGGCTATTGGTACTGATAGTATAGCACATAAGAGTGTTTTGAAATATTCAGGTAAAACAATTGCAGTTTTAGGTTGTGGTTTAGAAAGAATATATCCAGAAGAAAATTGCAATTTGTTTAAAGAAATTATAGAAAAAGGTGGATTAATTTTAAGTGAATATGAAAATGATGTGCAAGCCAATAAAGAGAATTTTCCACTAAGAAATAGAATAGTATCTGCAATTTCAGAAGGAGTTTTAGTTATAGAAGCAGCACATAGAAGTGGAACTACTATAACCGCAAACTATGCTAATAAACAAGGAAAATTAGTATTTGCTATACCTGGAAATTTGAATAGTTCTTATAGTAAAGGTGTAAATATTTTAATAAAAAAAGGAGCAATATTAACAACGTGTATTGAAGATATTCTTGTTAATTATCCACAGTTTATGAACAAAAAGAGGAAAAAGGAACCTCAAATTAAAATAGAATATAAGCAAATTTGTAAGATATTAGAAAAAGGTGAGTGTAGTTTAGAAAGTTTGCTAAACAATACAAATTTAGAAATAAAAGAAATGCTTAATATATTATCAAATATGGAGTTTGAAAATATTATTTTTAAAGAGATGGGAGTTTATAAGTTAAATGAATAGTATTAGTCATAATCAAAAATTTGGAAAAATAGGTGAAGAGGAAGCATGCAAATATTTAAGAAATAGTAATTACAGTATAATAGATAGAAATTATTTTACAAGATACGGAGAAATAGATATTGTTGCAAAGTCAGATAAAAATGAATATATTTTTATAGAGGTAAAAACAAGACTTTCTTTAAAGTATGGAACACCTGCAAGTGCTGTAAATCAAAATAAACAAAGACACATTATGAATAGTGCCAAATATTATATATATAAGAACTTTTTGCAAAATAAAAATATTAGATTTGATGTTATAGAAGTCTATATAAATAGAAGTAATATTTTGATTAATCATATAGAAAATGCTTTTGCATATTAATTTTTTATTAATTATATTATAATGCTTGTCTTATTAAGTTATTATAGTTATAATAACTTTGTATAATAATATAAAATCAGGAGATTTGTATGAATAAAAAAGAATGGAAAAAGTGGTTATATTGGTTTTCGTTTGCAATTGCTGTTATTACATTTTTTAAAGTTATAAATAGTGTAACATCAATATTTGGAATATTTGGAAATTTTTTTAGTGTAGTAGCCCCGTTTTTAATGGCACTATTATTAGCATATATATTATATATTCCTTGTAAAAAAATAGAGGGGATAGTAAAATCTTCTAAAAATAATTTTATGAGAAATCATTTTAGAGGAATTGCTGTTTTTATTACATATTTAATAACTTTATTAGCTATATTTATAATAATAAATATAGTTATACCAAATATAATTACAAGTGTAAGAGATTTAATACAAAATGTACCAAATTACTATAATAGTACAATAGATTATTTGAATAATGTTGATGAAGAATCGGTATTTTCAAAATTAAATGTTAAAGAGTATGTTGAGCAACTTCAACAGATAGATATTATAAAAGAAATTGTGAAATGGATAGATTTAGAAAATATAAATTCATATATACAAGGTATTGTAGGTACAACAGGAATTATATTTGATGCTTTTGTAACAATAGTAGTATCTGTATATATGTTATTAGAAAGAGATCAAATAAAAGGATTTTTTGCAAAATTATCAGAAGTGATATTTTCTAAGAAAGTTAATGATTCATTAGTAAAATATTTTAGAAAAACAAACAGTATATTCTTTAGTTATATATCAGGACAAATTATAGATGCAGTAGTTGTTGGTATTATAATTGGAATAGCCTTAACTTTAATGAAAGTAAAATATGGAATTCTTTTAGGATTCTTAGTTGGATTATTTAATATAATTCCATATTTTGGTGCTATATTTGCAGTTGTTTTAACAATAATAATTACAATATTTACAGGTGGTATAACAAAGGCAATTGCTGTTGCTGTTGTAATTATTGTTTTACAACAGATTGATGCAAATATAATTAATCCAAAAATATTAGGAACTTCATTAAATTTAAGTCCAATATTAGTAATTTTTTCTGTTACAGTTGGAGGAAGTTATTTTGGAGTTTTAGGAATGTTTTTAGGTGTTCCAGCAATCGCGTTTATAAAACTATTAATAACAAATTTTATAGAATATAGAACAAAAATAAAGTTTGAACAAACATTCAAATAAAAAATAAGCCTTAAGCGTTTTGCTTAGGGCTTATTTTAAAATTATTAACTAAATCGTTTATTATTACATGATTATCATTAAGTGAATTAAGTGGGAATTCAACATCTATCACATAATAACCACTTTCTGTTTCAATCCAGAATATTTGTAAATAATATGCACTTTTTTTATTTAAGTAATGAAAGCTGTATGTATAAGCTGGAAATCCATTTACTACTAATTCTGTAATATTAGATAAATTTGAATAACTTTTGAATTTTGAAATGTAAGAATTTTTATCAGCAGATACTACACTTTCTAAAGTTTTATTTTCATATAAACTTTTTTTAGAAACAAAAATATTTGTTTTATTGCTTGAACGTAATTCTAAAATATAATCTTGAGCTGGAATATATTCTGTGAATTCATATTTTTTTGACAGCTCAATATTAATAGAATTATCAGTGCTAGAAAATGTTGAATTAGGTTTAGCGTTTTCTATTTGTTTTTCTTTAATTTCTTTTCCTGTTTTAGGAACAAAAATTATTAGAAAAATAATTATCAATAAAATTGCTATTACTATTAATATTTTCTTTAAATTAAGTTCTTTGTGAAATTCAAATAACTCATTCATATCAATAATTTTAACTCCGTTTAATTAGTATTTTTATTCATAATTTAATATAACTTATTTTGAATCAAAAAGCAATATTAAAGTTATGTTACATTTATATAAAATTTTAGTTCTATTTTAAATTTTAAAATATATTTAAAAATACTTATATTTTCAATAAAATCTAAGACAAAAGCTTGACTATTTTGCATATATATTATATAATATTGTAGTGATTTTATGGGATGAGTCCGCCTTATTCCATAAAAATATGTTACGAAACGTTTAATAGGAGGAATTGAGTAAAAGAGGAACTATTTTAAAAAGTTATTTTTTGGCAGGGATTTCTTTTTAGAACAACAACCTTTTACTGCAAGAAGGACCTATTAAATAAAATATACATTATTACCTGCTAAATTTGTTGAGAAGGTGGTATTTTATTTTGAAAAAAGTTCAAGTAAAAGACGTTGTACACGAGAAATGTGTTCGTAAAACTTTTTCTAAAATAGGTGATTTTGTTGAAATACCTAATTTATTAAAAGTTCAAAAAGATTCTTACGACTGGTTTATTAAAGAAGGTTTAGGAGAAGTATTAAAAGATATTTCACCTATAGCTGACTATTCAGGAAACTTAGTGTTAGAATTTTTTGATTATTACATGGAAGAAAAGACAAAATATTCATTAGAAGAATCAAAAGAAAGAGATGCAACTTATTCTACTAGATTACATGTAAAAGTTAGATTAATCAACCGTGAAACAGGAGAAATTAAGGAGCAAGAAATTTACTTAGGAGATTTCCCACTTATGACAGATAGCGGAACATTTGTTATAAATGGTGCAGAAAGAGTTGTAGTAAGCCAATTAGTACGTTCTCCAGGATGTTATTATGATTCTACTTATGATAAAGTAGGTAAAAAATTATACACTGCTACTGTAATGCCAATTAGAGGTGCATGGATTGAATATGAAACAGATAGTAATGATGTATTTTGGGTAAGAATTGATAGAACAAGAAAATTACCAGTTACATGCTTATTAAGAGCTTTAGGGTTAGATTCAGATGAAAAAATTATAGATTTTTTCGGTGAAGAAGACAAATTATTAGCAACAATAGCTAAAGATCCTATCAAAAATGCTGATGAGGCATTAATTGAAATATATATAAAGTTAAGACCAGGAGAACTTCCAACAGTTGATGCTGCTAGAAATTTATTTGATGGTTTATTCTTTGATAGTAGACGTTATGATTTAGCTAAAGTTGGTAGATATAAATATAATAAAAAATTAGGTTTAGCTTCAAGAATAGTTAATCATATTGCATATGAAGCAATTGTTAATCCAGAAACAGGAGAAGTTTTAGTAGAAAAAGATGAAGTTATTTCAAAAGAAACTGCTAAAGAAATCCAAGATAGTGGAATAAACGTTGTATATGTAAATATAGAAGGTAAAAAAGCTAAAGTTATTGGAAATGGAACAGTAGATATTAGAGCATTTGTAGATCCACAAATAGCTGAAGACTTAAAAATAAAAGTTGATGTTAATTATGTTGCATTACAACATATATTAGAAATGTCAAAAAATGATAAAGAATTAAGAAAAAACATAGAAGAAGCTATGGAACAATTAATTCCAAAACATGTTACAACAGAAGATATCTTAGCTTCTGTAAATTACTTATTAAATTTAGATTATAATGTTTTAATTACAGAACCTTCTAAACCAAGACTTGGAAGAGTAGATGATATAGATCATTTAGGAAACAGACGTATTAGATGTGTTGGTGAATTATTACAAAATCAATTTAGAATTGGTTTAACAAGACTTGAAAGAGTTGTTCGTGAAAGAATGACATTACAAGACTTAGATGTTGTAACACCACAAAGTTTAATTAACACAAAACCAATTACATCATCTATTAGAGAATTCTTCGGAAGTTCTCAATTATCACAATTTATGGATCAAACTAACCCATTATCAGAATTAACTCATAAGAGAAGAATTTCTGCATTAGGACCTGGTGGTTTATCTAGAGAAAGAGCTGGTTTCGAAGTTCGTGATATTCACTATACTCATTATGGTAGATTATGTCCAATTGAATCTCCAGAAGGACCAAACATTGGATTAATCTCAGCATTATCAACATTTGCTATTATTAATGAATATGGATTTATTGAAACACCATATAGAAAAATAAATAAAGAAACATGTCAAGTTACTGATGAAGTTGAATATATGACTGCTGATGAAGAAGATCAATATATTATTTGTCAAGCATCAGAACCACTTGATGAAAATAATTGTTTAGTAAATAAAAGAGTTAGAGTTAGAGATCGTGCAGAAATAAAAGAAATTGAAAAATCAAAAGTTGATTATATAGATGTTTCACCAAAACAATTAGTTTCAGTTGGTGCAGCTATGATTCCTTTCTTAGAGCATGATGATGCTAACCGTGCATTAATGGGATCAAACATGCAACGTCAAGCAGTTCCATTAATGATTACAGATTCACCAATGGTTGGAACAGGTATCGAATATAAAGCTGCTAAAGACTCAGGAGTTATGATTTTAGCTGATGAAAATGGTACAGTAGAAACTGTTGAAGGTGATAAAATTGTTATTAAAAATGAATTAGGAAAAAATAAAACTTATTATTTAAGAAAATTTAAAAGAACAAATGGTAGTACATGTATTAACCAAAGACCAATTGTTAAAGAAGGAGAAGCTATTAAACGTGGAGACGTTATAGCAGATGGACCTGCAACGCAAAAAGGTGAGATGGCTTTAGGTAAAAACTTACTTATTGCTTTTACAACTTGGGAAGGTTATAACTACGAGGATGCTATTCTTTTAAATGAAAGATTAGTTAAAGAAGATGTTTTAACATCAATGCATATTGAAGATTATGATTGCGAATGTCGTGATACAAAATTAGGACCAGAAGAAATTACTAGAGATATCCCAAATGTTGGGGAAGATTCTCTTCGTGACTTAGATGATAATGGTATTATCAGAATTGGTGCTGAAGTTAAACCAGGAGATATATTAGTTGGTAAAGTTACACCAAAAGGTGAAACAGAATTAACAGCAGAAGAAAGATTATTAAGAGCTATCTTTGGTGAAAAAGCTAGAGAAGTTAGAGATACATCTTTAAGAGTACCTCATGGAGAAGCTGGAACAATAGTTGATGTTAAAGTATTTACTAGAGAAAATTCAGATGAATTAGCTCCTGGAGTAAATCAAGTAATTAGAATTTATATAGCTCAAAAAAGAAAAATATCTGTTGGAGATAAAATGGCTGGACGTCATGGTAATAAAGGTGTTATTTCAAGAATATTACCAGAAGAAGATATGCCATTCTTACCAGATGGAACACCAGTAGATGTTGTATTAAATCCACTAGGTGTACCTTCTCGTATGAACTTAGGACAGGTGCTTGAAGTTCACTTAGGTGCTGCTGCAAGATTATTAGGATGGAAAATGGCTACACCAGTATTTGATGGTGCAACAGAAGAAGACATTGAAACAATGCTTGAAACAGCAGGACTTGAAACAAATGGTAAATCAGTTTTATATGATGGTAGAACTGGAGAGCCTTTTGATCATCCAATTACAGTTGGTGTAATGTACATGTTAAAACTTCACCACTTAGTTGATGATAAAATACATGCTCGTTCAACTGGACCATACTCACTTGTTACACAACAACCTCTTGGTGGTAAAGCTCAATTTGGTGGACAAAGATTTGGAGAGATGGAAGTTTGGGCATTAGAAGCTTATGGTGCTGCATATACATTACAAGAAATCTTAACAATGAAATCAGATGATGTTGTTGGTAGGGTTAAAACATATGAAGCAATTGTTAAAGGTGAAAATATTCCTGAACCAGGAATTCCAGAGTCATTTAAAGTTTTAATAAAAGAATTACAATCATTAGGACTTGATATTAAACTTTATACTGAAACTGATGAAGAAATTGAAATCAAAGAACATACTGAAGAGGGTATGGATGGAGTTGAAGAAAGACTTGATGAAAGTGAACTTGAAGAAGAAAATTTAACAGAAGTTAGTGAAGACGAACTTGAAGAAACTGAGGAAGAAGATGGAGATGAATTCTTTACTAATATATTAGATGAAGATGAGATTCAGATGATGAAGATTAAATATAGTAAATTTTAATAAAATATCTTTAAGATAATAAACAAAAATTAAATATTTTATTCCAAACAAAATTCAAATACTTCAAGAAGATGTACAGCAGTGTATATTTGAATTTTCTTTGGAATATTGGTAAATTATTTGATTTGCCACCTAGATAAATAAAAAAATTAAGGGGGCTACTTTAAAAGTGGAAGAATTAGAAGTTTTTAATAAGTTAAAAATCGGATTAGCTTCAGATGAGAAAATAAGAGAATGGTCTCATGGTGAAGTAAAAAAACCAGAAACAATTAACTATAGAACTTTAAAACCAGAAAAAGATGGTTTATTTTGTGAAAAAATATTTGGTCCAACAAAAGACTGGGAATGTCACTGTGGAAAATATAAAAGAGTAAGATATAAAGGTATAGTTTGTGATAGATGTGGTGTTGAAGTTACTACTGCTAAAGTAAGAAGAGAGAGAATGGGTCACATTGAACTTGCAGCTCCAATTGCTCATATATGGTATTTTAAAGGTATACCAAGTAGAATTGGATTATTATTAGATATCTCACCAAGAAGTTTAGAGAAAGTTATATATTTTGCATCATACATAGTCACAGATAAAGGAACATCTGGATTATTAAAATGCCAAGTTTTAACAGAAAAAGAATATGTTGAGGCTGAAGAAAAATATGGTAGAGGTTCTTTTAAAGCTGAAATGGGTGCTGAAGCTATTAAGAAATTATTAGCTGAAGTTGATATTGATAAATTAGCAGAATCTTTAAAGAAAGAATTAGCTAAAGCTAGTGAGCAAAAGAAAGCTAAATTAATTAAAAGATTAGATACAGTAGAATCATTTAGATCATCTCAAAACAAACCAGAATGGATGATAATGAGTGTTATTCCTGTTATTCCACCAGAATTAAGACCTATGGTTCAATTAGATGGTGGTAGATTTGCTACATCTGACTTAAATGATTTATATAGAAGAGTTATAAACAGAAATAACAGATTAAAAAGATTATTAGAACTTGGAGCACCAGAAATAATCGTAAGAAATGAAAAAAGAATGCTTCAAGAATCAGTAGATGCTTTAATAGATAATGGTAGAAGAGGAAGACCAGTTACAGGTGCTGGAAATAGACCTTTAAAATCATTATCAGATATGCTAAAAGGAAAACAAGGTAGATTCCGTCAAAACCTTTTAGGAAAGAGAGTTGACTACTCTGGACGTTCAGTTATCGTTGTTGGTCCAGAATTAAAAATCTATCAATGTGGTCTTCCAAAAGAAATGGCTGTTGAGTTATTCAAACCATTTGTTATGAAAGAATTAGTTGGTAGAGGAATTGCACATAATATTAAAAATGCAAAGAGAATGGTTGAAAAATTAAGACCAGAAGTATGGGATATATTAGAAGAGGTTATTCAAGATCATCCTGTAATGTTAAACCGTGCTCCTACTTTACACAGATTAGGTATTCAAGCATTCCAACCAATACTTGTTGAAGGTAGAGCAATCAAACTTCATCCATTAGTTTGTACAGCATTTAATGCTGACTTTGATGGTGACCAAATGGCTGTTCACGTTCCTTTAACACCAGAAGCAATTGCAGAGGCAAGATATTTAATGCTTTCTACAAATAACTTACTTAAACCACAAGATGGTAAACCAGTTACAGTACCTACACAAGATATGATTTTAGGTGCTTACTATTTAACTGTTCAAATTGATGGTGAAAAAGGTGAAGGAATGTTCTTCAAAGATGAAGAAGAAGCATTAATGGCTTATCAAAATGGAGATGTTGGCTTACATTGTAAAGTAAAAGTTAGAAGATTTAAAATAGATGAAGATGGAACTGTAAGACATAAAACAATTGAAACAACAATTGGTAGATTAATATATAATCAAGGAATTCCACAAGATTTAGGATTTGTTGATAGAACAGATCCTGAAAAAGAATTTGAGTTAGAAATTGATTTTCCAGTTATCAAAAAGAATTTAGGAAAAATTGTTGCAAATTGTATAAATGTTCATGGTTTATCTAAGAGTGCTGAAGTTTTAGATTATATTAAAGCTACTGGTTATAAATATTCAACAAGAGGAGCTATAACTGTTTCTGTTGCTGATGTTGCTGTACCTGAAGCAAAAAAAGAAATCTTAACAAAAGCAGATGATGATGTTACAAATATATTCAAACAATATCAACGTGGTATGATTACTAACGAGGAAAGATATAATGCTATTATTAAAGTGTGGGAAAAAGCTACTGACGATGTAACAGAAGCAATGAAAAACAATTTTGATGAATTAAATCCAATCTATATGATGGCTCAATCTGGAGCTCGTGGTAACATGAACCAATTAAGACAAATTGCAGGTATGCGTGGACTTATGGCTGATACATCTGGTAAAGCTGTTGAAATTCCAGTAAAATCTTGTTTCCGTGAAGGATTAGATTCACTAGAATACTTTATTTCAGCCCACGGTGCTAGAAAAGGTTTAACAGATACAGCTTTAAGAACAGCAGACTCTGGATATTTAACAAGAAGATTAGTTGACGTATCTCAAGACATCATTATCAGAGAAGATGATTGCGGTGCAACAAGAGGTATTGTTGTTGAAGATATTAAAGATGGAAATCAAGTAATTGAGCCATTAGAAGAAAGATTAGTTGGTAGATATCCATTAGAAGATATTAAGAATCCAGAAACTGGAGACTTAATAGTAGATACTAATACAATGATTTCTGATAACATGGCTAAACAAATAGTTAAAGCAGGAATCACTAAAGTTAAAGTTCGTTCTATACTAGAATGTAGAGCAAGACATGGTGCTTGTGCTAAATGCTATGGTATGGGATTAGCTACTCGTGAAAGAGTAAATGAAGGAGAATCAGTAGGTATTATTGCTGCACAATCAATTGGTGAGCCTGGTACACAGCTTACAATGAGAACATTCCATACTGGTGGTGTTGCTGGTGGAGATATCACACAAGGTCTTCCTAGAGTTGAAGAATTATTTGAAGCTAGAACTCCAAAAGGAATGGCAATCATTTCTGAAATTGCTGGTAAAGTTAAAATTAACGATGAGAAAAAGAGAAAAGAAGTTATTGTTACAAGTAATGATGATTCAAAAACATATACAATTAGCTTTGGTTCTAAATTAAGAGTTAAAGAGGGAGATGAAATTCAAGCTGGTGATCAAATTACAGAAGGGTCTGTAAACCCAGCAGATTTACTTGCAATTAAAGGTGTTGAAGGTGTTTACACATATGTAATAGCTGAAGTTCAAAAAGTTTATAGAAACCAAGGTGTTGATATTAACGACAAACATATTGAAGTTATTACAAGACAAATGCTTAAAAAAGTTAGAATTGAAGAACCAGGTGATTCTGAATTCTATACAGCTTCACTTGTTGATTTATTAGAAGTTGAAAGAAGAAATGAAGAATTAATAGCAGAAGGAAAAACTCCTGCAACATATAGAAGAACTTTATTAGGTATTACAAAAGCATCTCTTGCAACAGAAAGTTTCTTATCAGCAGCATCATTCCAAGAAACAACAAAAGTATTAACAGAAGCTGCTATAAAAGGTAAAGTTGATAACTTAATGGGATTAAAAGAAAATGTTATCATTGGTAAATTAATTCCAACAGGAACAGGTTTAAGACGTTATCAAGATATAAGAATTAGTACAGAAAATGAGAAAAAACCAGTTGAAGTAGATGTTGATACAGAAATAGAAAATCAAGAATAATAAAAGAGGAATAGCCTAATTATTTAGGCTATTCTTTTTATAGTTATAAAAGGAGAGCTCACATGGCAGGGTATGTAATTCATTTGGCTGTTGCAGAACAATATATTAGAAAACATAAAGATGAAAATAATAATTATGAGGAATTTATTAATGGAGTTATATTTCCAGATTCTGTAAAAGATAAATCCAAAACTCATTATGGATCTGAAAGTTCAAAATCAAATTTATATAATTTTTTGTTAGATAAATCATTAGATACAGCATTTAATAGAGGATATTTTTTGCATTTACTTACAGATTACATATTTTATAATAAGTATTTAGATTGCATTTCTAAAGATATATATAATGATTATGATATTTTAAATAAGACATTAATAGAAAAATATAATGTGAATCTTCCCAAAGAAATACAAAATAGTGTATTTTTCTTAAAAGGAAAATTAAAAATACTTTCATTAGAAATGATTGAAAAACTTATAGAAGAAATATCTAATATGTGTATAGATGAAATTAAAGATGATATTATTAAAGACCATTTAAAATGGACGAAAATGAAAAATTTAAAAAGATTGTAAAATTATATTACATATTTTTTATTATTTTTCAGCAAATAATTGACATAAATTGTTTACGATGTTATAATGACGATATTAGAAGATTCTAAGTATAGAAATAGTAGTCATTTTTCAAACATCAAGGAGGATCTAATATGATTACAAAAAAACGGATTTTGATGGCAGTACAAAATGAAACTCAGCTAAACCATGCAAGAAAATTCGAAGGATTGCAGGTTATTGATAATGTTGATTTGCAAGTAATTAAAAAGGTGTGGGCAAACAATAAAACACCAGTTGTTTTAACAGACAAAGATGTAGGTAGATATAAGAGAATTTCTGTATTTCTGCTTGATCCCATGTATCTTACAGAAACTTATACCTTTCAAAAAACCAATGATGTCTTTTGCGATAAGTGTCGTGAGGTTGGATTTGAACCTGGCGAGTATATAACAGGAAAAAAGTACAATACAGCAGAAGAACGTTGTATCTTGTGTGAACTCGCAAACCTTAAAGGTATGAACAACGATCTTTCCCAGTATAATAGGCTGGTGGAGAAAGAAGTAGATTGTATCATATATGAATCAGAGAATTTCTATGTTACCTCGGAATTGGGAAGCCTTGTGCCAGGTTTCCTTATGATTGTTCCAAAACAGCATATTTTGTCAGTAGCACAGTTTCCGAAAGAAATCTTGCCAGAGTACAGGCAAGTCTGTGAAGATGTTGAATACATTTTGAAAAAAGCATTTGGTGAAAAGAAAATTGTATCATTTTTCGAACACGGCTCTGGTCCAAGTGGTATGTCTGCGCACAAAAAATCAATTGTGCATGCACATACTCATGTTGTAGTAGGATATCCGATCCAAAAGAAGTATCTTGAAATGGTTCAAATGAAACCAATAGAGGATATTTCAGTTGCAGCACATACTCATTATTTTTCCTATCAGGAGGGAAGTAATGGGCAATTGGTTGCTTGCTATGATTCAGAAGTATATGTTCAGAGACAATTTCCGAGACAGGTAATTGCAGAACAAATAGGGTTAGCCCCTGGCCAATATAATTGGCGAAATGTTGCTTTTAGCGAAAACATCAAAGCGTCACTTTATAAGATTCATACCAGTCTAAAACTCACAGCAAGAGGTAGAATCTATAATAGGACAAAAGCTTTTATTGAAGGCTACGAAAAAAGAGACGATTTTGTAAAGGCATAAAATTCGAAAAAGGAAACCAATATTCTTATATTATAGGATATTGGTTTCTTTTGTTTTATCTTAATAATAAATTATTGATTGCAAATTAATATAATTTATATTATAATAATACTGGAATTTGAAAGAAAGGAAGTATAAAATACTTATATAAATTATGGAAAATAAAATAGTATTACCAAATTACGAACATTGTATTTTAAGTACAATTACTTCAATTTTAAAATATTATAATGTGGATACAAAACATAAATCATTAGAAAAATTAGACAAAATATTAGAAAAAAAATATAGAAATATTGTATTTTTAGTTTTAGATGGAATGGGAGAACATATATTAGAAAATATTTCTCCAAATGGATATTTTACAGAAAATAAAATAGATTGTGTAACATCAGTATATCCATCAACAACAACAGCAGCTCTTACAACATATTATTCAGGAAAACCACCATATGAAACTGGATGGATTGCGTGGTCACAATATTTTAGAGAATATGGTAGAGCCTTAGATATGTTATCTCACAAAGAATCATATTTGAAAGAAGATATTTCAAATGCAAGAATGAATGTATTTGAGAAAATAGTTAATTATACACCAATTTTTGAGCAAATTGAAAATGCATCACCAAATGTAAGAGCTTTTGAAGTAATGCCTAAATATTCAGATAGAAGATCAAGAAGAACGGTAACAGCCGATGATATTAATGAAATAATGGAAAATGTGGAAGTTTTATGCGAGATTCCAGGGGAAAACTTTATTATGGCATATTCAGATAAACCAGATGGTTTATTACATAAATTTGGTACTGATTCTGAAGAAGCAAAAGAATATGTTTTAGAAGCAGAAAAGAAAGTAAAAGAACTTGCTGAAAAATTATCAGATGATACATTAATTATAATATCAGCAGATCATGGACATAAAAATATAGAAAAAGCTTATTCTTTACTTGAATATCCAGAAATAATGGAATGCTTATATATGCCAATGGCATTAGAATCTAGAACAGTTACATTTTGGGTAAAAGATGATATGAAGAAGACCTTTGAAGAAAGATTTAATAATATTTTCAAAGATGAATTTTTGTTAATGACAAAAGATGAATTTTTGAAAAAACATTTTTTAGGATATGGTGATAAGCATCCTAAAATTGATGAATTTTTAGGAAATTATATTGCACTGTCAATATCAAGTAGTATAATAATAATAGAAACATTTCTAACAGAAGGAAAACCAGTAAAAAAATCAACACATTGTGGTCTTACAGAAGATGAAATGGAAGTACCAGTAATTGTTATTAACAAAAAGTAAACAGAAGAATAGGAGAAAAGTATGGGAAAAAAATCTTTAAAAATATCAATAATCATTTTTATAGTAGTAGCACTTATAGCATTATTTCTAGTATTAAATAAAGGTCATATAGGAAAAATTGCTTTAGTTTCTACTGGTGAAGAATCCAAAAAAGGTAGTTCAGAAGCTATTATGCCAAAACTTACATTAGAATTTGAAAATGAATATTTATCATCAGCAGATAAGAAAAAGACAGTGGGAATGTCAGTATCAATGGATGGTGAAGCTATTACAGAAGGTGTTGAGTTTGAGTCATCTGATGAGAGTATTGTAAAAATTAATAAAGATAATGAGCTTGTTGCTGTTGCAGATGGAAAAGCGAATATTACAGCAAAATATGATGGAATAGAAGCAACTAAAGAAGTTAAAGTAATAACACCAATTAAAACTATGACATTTACATCTACAAATAGTACAATAAGAGTTGGAAAAGATTTACAAATGAAATTGCAAGTAACACCATCAAAAGCAAGTATGGATACATTAAAATATACTTCAAGTGATGAAGAAATTGCAACAGTAAATTCAAATGGAATAGTAACAGGTATTGCTCCTGGAAAAGTTACAATAACAGTGTATGACTCATTTACAGATACATCAAAAGAAGTAAAATTAACAATAAAAAAATAATTGTAAATGTATGTATATAAATAGTTATAAACAGCCTTAAAAATAAGGCTGTTTTTTTGTAATCATCTAGCAAAATTATGTAAATTTGACAAATTGGTCTATAAGTTATATAATATAAAGGTGTAATTTTGGGTATATAAATTTATAGGGGGTTTTAATGCCAAATTCAAATAATAAAATATTAAATAGTCTAACTTCCAAAAATATAGTATATATATTACTTATAGCTATTCTTTGTATATCACTATGTGTATATGATTTAAGTTGGATTATACCTTCAATAATTATATTTGCATTGACAGTTTCATATACATTTTGGAGTAGTGGTAAAAAGAAAACAGAGTTAGAAAATCATATACAAGATATAACTTCTGATGTTACAACAGCATCAAAAGGAAATTTGATAAATACACCAATCCCACTAGTTTTAATTGAAACAGATGGAAATATAGTTTGGAGAAGCAAAAAATTTGTAGAAGAATTTCAAAATATAGATATTGCAACAAACTTAAATCCAATTGTAAAAGAAATTAAGTTAGATATTGAGAAAAATGGTGAATCAGTTGATATTATAAAACAGTTTAATATAGATAAAAAGGTATATAGAATTCGTGGAAGTCTTGTAAAATCTAAAAGAAGAACAATTAAGAATCAAAAAGAGTATGTTTTATCATTATATTTTATAGATGAAACAAAATATAATGAACTATTTGATGCATATAATAAGTCAAAATCTTGCATTGGTGTTGCAATGATAGATAATTATGATGAACTTGTTCAAAGGATTTTACCAGAGAGAAAAATTGAATTATTAGCAAAAATCGAAAAAGAGATAATAGATTGGGTAACAAATACTGGTGGATTAATTATTAAAACAGAAAGAGATTATTTCATTTTTATTTTTGAACAACAGTATTTAACAGAATTTGAAAAGGAAAAATTTAACATTTTAGATAAAATTAAAACAATAGAAATAGATAGCAAAATTCAAGTAACATTAAGTATAGCAGTAACAAATGAAGGAAAAACAAATTATGAAAAATATAAATCAGCATTAACTGCTATGGAAATTGTATTAGGACGTGGTGGAGACCAGGCAGTTGTTAAAAAAGATGGAAAATATAAATTTTATGGTGGAAAAACTTTAGAAGTTGAAAAAAGAACTAAAGTTAAAGCTAGAACAATATCACAATCAATTTCAACAGCTATTAGTGAATCAGAAAATGTAATTATAATGGGACATAAAAATATTGATATTGATGCCTTAGGTTCAGCTTTAGGTATATACAGATTATCAAAAAGTTTAGAAAAAGAATGTTTTGTTGTTACAGAACCAAAAGGAAAGTCATTAGGAAAATTCTTAGAAGTACTTCGAAAAGAAGATGAGTATAAGAATGTGATTATTTCAGAAGAGGAAACAAAAGACATAATAAAACCAAATTCTTTATTAATTATTGTAGATACACATAAGACTTCATATGTAGAATTCCCAGAATTATTAGATAAAATAGAAAGAAAAATAGTAATAGATCATCATAGAAAAGCGCCAGACTGCATTGAAAATGTATTGATATCATTTCATGAAGTATATGCTTCATCTGCAGCTGAACTTGTAACAGAAATAATTCAATATTCACAAGATACAATAAAATTAAATCTTTTAGAAGCTGAAAGTTTATATGGTGGAATTATGGTAGATACAAAAGATTTTACATTTAAAACTGGTGTAAGAACTTTTGAGGCAGCAGCTTATTTGAGAAAATATGGTGTTGATATAATAAGAGTAAAAAAATGGTTCCAAGCAGATTTAGAAAGTTATAATATAATTTCTAATATTGTTAGAAATGTAGAAATTCACAATAATACAATTGCAATTTCAGTTTTTGAAGAAAGTAATAATGATGCAAATTTAATTATTGCAAAAGCAGCAGATGAACTTTTAACAATAAGTGATATAACAGCGTCATTTGTAATGGCAAAAATAGATGATAAAGTTTATATTAGCGGTCGTTCAATTGGAGATATAAATGTACAGATAATTCTAGAAAAAATGGGAGGTGGAGGCCATATAACATTGGCTGGAGCTCAACTTGAAGGATTTTCTTTAGAAGATGCTAAAGATGAATTAATTATTAGAATTAATGAATATTTATTGGAAACAGAGTAATTAAAAACTCCTTAGATTTTTCTAAGGAGTTTTTTGTATATCTTTAAGTTCTCTTTTTTTGGTAAATGAAAAGTATATTCCGCTCACTAAATAAATTTTTGAAAATAAATTTAAAAATCCATAGTAATACATTGGATCTCCATCAAAATATGAATGGTAATAGTATTTTAAGGTTACAAAGTTCATATATAGTCTAGTAGATAGAATATTTGAATTTTGTACTCTATCTGCTACAACAAGTTTTAATGCATAAAATTTATCTTCTGACTGTTTTTCTTTAAGAGTTTCTGTTTTATAATACATTTCTTCAAATTTATTTTTTTGTTTTTTAGTATTATTTTCAACAGATTCTTGTACTTCATTGTAAAATTTGATTGCTTCACTATCTTCTACATGAGCTATGTAATTTAATACAATAGTAGAAATTATACATAAAACAAAACATATTATTGATAAAGTAAAAGTTTGTTTATTGTTAATACCATAATCTTTAAAATTTATTACTACTAATATACATTTAAGTAAAAATAAACATAGTACCAGCATAGCAATTTGAAAATATGTTGTACTAATTCCAGTAAAATCATAACTTTTAAAAGAATTGTAATGAATAAAAAGTAAAATAAATTTTGAAATAATAATGATTCCAATTATTACTGCTGGAATTATAAACTTTTTATTCTGTGGATCTGCATATCTAATAGAATCAGTAACAGAATTAATAGAATCTGTTTCTAATTTGAGATGATTATAGTAACTCATAATTACTCCTTAAATATCTATTTACAAAAAGTATATATTAAAAAAATCTTTAAATCAATATAAATGCTAGAAATACTTGAAATTTGGACAAAAATGTTATACAATTAGCCCTGATACAATGTCTCATATATTGTTAAGAACGGAGGAAGAATATATGAAAGTTATTTTAAAACAAGATATTAAAGGTGTTGGTAAAAAGGATCAAGTAATAAATGCAGCAGATGGTTATGCTAGAAATTTTCTGTTTCCAAAGAATTTGGCTATTCCAGCAGATGCAGGGAATATGAATAATTTAAAAGCAAAAAATGAATCTGTCCAATATAGAAAAGGTGAAGATTTAAAAGAGTCAAAGAAAATTGCAGAAAAAATGAAAACAATAACTGTAAAAATTTCTGTTAAAGCAGGAGAAAATGGAAGATTGTTTGGAGCAGTTACTGCAAAAGAAATTGCAGAAGCATTAAAAAAGGACTTTGGAATAGAAGTAGATAAAAAGAAAGTCATGTTACAAGAGTCTATAAAAGTTGCAGGAGCTACAAAAGTTGATATAAAATTAAATGAAGGTGTTATTGCGTCAGTTCAAGTAATGGTAACACCAAAACAATAAAAAAGGATGTATGTACTATGGAGTTAGGAAAAGTTCCACCACATGATATAGAAGCCGAACAAGCAATACTTGGATGTATGCTTACAGATAAGGATTCTGTTATTAGTGCAATTGAAATTTTGAAAGCAGATGCTTTTTATAGAGAAGATAATAAAGCCATATTTGAAGCAATTTGGTCCTTATATTCAAGAAGTGAACCAATTGATATCATTACAGTTAAAGCTGAATTAGTTGAAACAGGAAAGTTTGAACGTATAGGTGGACTTGAATATTTAGCAAGTCTTCCTGAAAGAGTTCCAACAACTGCTAATGTTGAAAAATATATTAAAATAGTTGATGAAAAATCAATGCTTAGAAAATTAATTAATACTTCGAATGAATTAGTTGCTCTAGGATATGATGAAACAGAAGAAGTAGATAATATAATGGATATGGCTGAAAAGAAAATCTTCGATTTAGCATCTAAAAAAAATACTAAAGGATATACATCAATAAAAGACGTTTTAATTGAATCTTATGCTAAACTAGAAGAATTATATAATAGTAAAGGTAGACTTAGTGGTACACCAACAGGTTTTGCAGATTTAGATTCTAAAACATCAGGACTACATGATTCAGATTTACTTATAGTAGCAGCAAGACCTGCGATGGGTAAATCTGCTTTTGCCATAAATATTGCAACAAATGTAGCAGTACAATCAGGAAAAGGTGTTGCAATATTTAACTTGGAAATGTCTAAAGATCAAGTAGGAAACAGAATTTTGTGTAGTGAAGCTTTAGTAGATAGTAATAAAATAAGAACAGGTCTTGTAGAAGACGATGATTGGGTAAAATTAGCAACTACTTTAGGTAGACTTTCAGAAGCACCAATATTTATAGATGATACAGCAGGTATTTCTATAATGGAAATTCGTGCGAAATGTAGAAAACTGAAATTAGAAAAAGATATTGGTTTAGTTGTAATAGATTACTTGCAATTAATACAAGGTAGTGGAAATAGGAATTCTAGTCGTGAGCAAGAGATTTCTGAAATTAGTAGATCATTAAAAATTCTTGCAAAAGAATTAAATATACCAGTTATAGCCTTATCACAGCTTTCACGTAGTGTTGAAAAACGTGATGATAAAAGACCAATGCTATCTGACTTAAGAGAGTCAGGAGCGATAGAACAAGATGCTGACATTGTAATTTTCTTATATAGAGATGATTACTATAATCCAGATAGTGAGAAGAAAAATGTAGCAGAAGTAATACTTGCTAAGCACAGAGGCGGTTCAACAGGAACTGTTGATTTAGCATGGCTTCCAAGTTATACGAAATTTGCAAATCTAGATAGAAGATTTTTTGAAGAACCATGACCAATTGGGGACGTAAAATATTGAGTACTGAAACTAACGTCCCTAACTGGTCATTTTATATGGAGAGAAATATATGTTAGAAGATAAAATTTTAAAAACAATTAAAAAATATAATTTAATAGAAAATGGAGACAAGATTGTTGTTGCAGTTTCTGGAGGACCTGATTCTATAACTTTGCTTAATTGTTTATATGAATTAAAAGAAAGCAATAAACTAGATTTTGAAATGGTAGTTGCTCATATAAATCATGGATTAAGAGAAAATGCAAAGATAGATGAACAGTATGTTTTTGAATTTTGCAATAGAATTAATATTAGGTGTTTTATATTACATGCAGATATAAAAAAAGAAGCAGAAATTCAAAAAAGAGGACTAGAAGAAACTGGAAGGATTATCAGATATAAATTTTTTGATGAAATACAATCTAAAACAAATTCAAACAAGATTGCAATAGCACATAATAGTAATGATAATGTAGAAACCATTATTATGAATATTGTAAGAGGTAGTGGACTTGGAGGATTAAAAGGGATAGAAGCAATAAATGGTAAATATATAAGACCACTTATTGAAACTAGTAGAGATGATATTGAGTCATATTGTGAAGAGAAAAAACTAAATCCAAGATATGATGAATCAAATGATGATAATGTATATACAAGAAATAAAATTCGAAACATTGTAATTCCCTATATAAAACAAGAACTTAATCCAAACATTGTGGAAACGATTACAAGATTATCTAATATAACAAAAGATGATTTAAAATATTTAGAAGTTCAAACAGAAAGATCTTATAAAAATATGATTTTAGAGGAAAATTTTTCAAAAGATAATGTATATAATGATGAAAAAGAGGCTAAAATTATATTAGATTTAAAGAAATTTAACAACGAAGAAAAAGCTATTGAAAAACGTGTTATTTTATATGCTATAAACCAATTATTCGGTAATACTAAAGGAATAGAGAAGATTCATATAGAGGATATAATAAAATTATGTAACAATAATATTGGTAACAAATTTTTGACTCCAAATAAGAAATTAAGAGTAGAAATAAAAAATAAAACAATTGTTATAAAACGTCTAAAATAAGAATCCGTAAAAGGTTTATAAAATGGAATATTACAGAGATATTTCTTTTAAAAAAACAGGTTGAAATCGTAAAATTGCTATGCTATATTTTATGCATACATAATAGAAAAATGGGAGGAAAAAAATTTGAAGAGCGGATTTAAAACATTAGCCACATGGTTAATAATAGGATTAGTAATACTTTGTGCTTTAAGTGGATTACTAGGAATGTCAGATAATAAAATTACTTATTCTGAACTTGTTACTAAAATATCATCAGGTGAAATTACTAAAATAGTAATATCAGCAGATGGAATATCTGTTACAGCATATTCAAATGGAAAAGACGAAACAAAAGCTACAAAAGCAGATATTAGTACATCAAGCATTCCAAGTATAGATTCATTTATGGAACAAATTTCAGAAAATATAGTAAGTGGACAAATAGAAGTTGAACAAACAGAAGAATCTTTTTTTGTAGAAATACTTAGTTTAATTTCTCCAGTACTTTTACTATTAATTTTCTTATTATTTAGTTTTGCTATAATGAATCCAAATCAAGGTGGAAATAAATCAATGACATTTGGAAAAAGCAAAGCTAGAGTACTTAATACAACAGATAGTAATAAAACAAAAATAACATTTAAAGATGTTGCAGGTATAACAGAAGAAAAAGAAGAGCTTGCTGAGATAGTAGAATTTCTAAAATCACCAAAGAAATTTACAGATATGGGAGCAAGAATTCCAAAAGGAGTTTTACTTGTTGGTCAACCAGGTACTGGTAAAACATTACTTGCAAAAGCAGTTGCAGGTGAGGCAGGTGTTCCTTTCTTTATTATAAGTGGTTCTGATTTTGTAGAAATGTTTGTTGGTGTTGGTGCTTCAAGAGTTAGAGATTTATTTGAACAAGCAAAAAAGAACTCTCCTTGTATTATATTTATAGATGAAATTGACGCAGTTGGTCGTCAAAGAGGTGCAGGACTAGGTGGAGGACATGATGAAAGAGAACAAACATTAAATCAATTATTAGTTGAAATGGATGGATTCTCAGCAAATGAAGGAGTTATAGTTATTGCAGCTACAAACAGACCAGATGTATTAGATAAAGCATTATTAAGAGCAGGTAGATTTGATAGACAAATAGTTGTTGGAGCACCAGATGTTAAAGCAAGAGAAGAAATATTAAATGTACATGCAAGAAAGAAGAAATTAGCAGATGATGTTGAATTATCAACAATTGCTAAAAATACAGCAGGATTTGTTGGTGCAGATTTAGAAAATATTTTAAATGAAGCAGCTTTACTTGCTGCAAGAAGAGACAAAGTAGAAATAGGAATGGCAGAAATTGAAGATGCAATGATAAAAGTTACAATGGGACCTGAAAAGAAAACAAGAGTAATAAGTGATAAAGAGAAAAAACTTGTTGCATTCCATGAAGCTGGTCATGCTGTTGCAAGTCACTTCTTAGAAACACAAGATGATGTACATCAAATTTCAATAATTCCAAGAGGAATGGCTGGTGGTTATACAATGTATAGACCATCTGAAGATAGATCTTTTATGAGTAAATCAGAAATGGAAGAACAAATTATATCATTGTTAGGTGGTAGAGTAGCAGAAGCTTTAGTTTTAGGAGATATTTCTACTGGAGCAAGTAATGATATTGAAAGAGCTTCAAAAATTGCAAGAGCTATGGTTACAAAATATGGTATGAGTGAAAGATTAGGAGCTATTACTTTTGGTTCAGGACAAGAAGAGGTATTTTTAGGAAGAGATTTTACTCAACAAAAGAACTTTAGTGAAGAAACATCTGGATTAATAGATGAAGAAGTTAAAAGAATAATTGATACAGCATATAAGAGAACAGAAGACATTTTAAATGAGAATATGGGAAAACTTCATAGTGTTGCAAATGTCTTATTAGAAAAGGAAAAGATAGATGGCGAAGAGTTTGAAGGAATAATGAATTCATAAACTACTAGAAATCTAATCTAATTAAATACTAAAGCAAAAAGCGGAGAAACCAAAGTTCCTCCGCTTTTTGTAGTTCTTAATTGCTTAATGCATCTTCAATTGTTCCAGTTATTGCTTTTATTGGAACACCCAAATCCATAAGACTATGGATTGATGCTGACAGCTTATTAAGTTGCTTATTGATGTGGTCAACATTTTTCTGCTTTTTATTGGCCACAACGTCATTGAAGTTGATGAAGCGCTTGTCAGAAAAGATGTTAAGCCTCTGGCAGTAAGTGTAAGCTCCTTGCCCAACGACTACACCGATTTCATAACCAATGCCATTGAATTGAATGTACACATGAGATTCATGTGCATCTTCAGAATACACAGGCAGAAAGTTATTATCGGCGTATTTTGCAATTCCATTAAAAAAGGAACATAAATTGTGGACATTTTCGGAGTCAATTGCTGAAAGTTTTTCTGGATCATAAAGCCAAGAATCGTCACTAAACCCATGATTTTTAGCTGTGAATTCTTCCAGCCAAAGCATATACTTGGTGTTAGAAACGAGTTTCTTAGCTTTCTCCTCAGAGTTAATTAATTCCTGCAATACTTCGTTTACTGCATTTTCAATAGCGCTTTCCCGAATACTACTGTTCATAAATCTACCTCCATGTTTTTGAATTAGTTGTACCGTTCATCAAAGAAAAGTATGAACTGGTAAATTGTGTTGTCAGGTTCGTAAGTTGCATAATGGTTGTTACCGATGTTGTTAGAACTGGGTGGAAACTTACTATACATTGGCTTAGTACCCAAAAGATTAGAACAAATAAATAGTAGAGGATAGACAGAAGATGATTTTATAGAATTGATTTTTTCCTCAAGTTTTTTTGCTATTTCTGCTGGGTTACTATTAGATGGTGGATTTTCATCAACAATATCTACGTATTCGACTTTTGTCATATAAATACCTCCAAAATTATTTGAAAATACACGTTAACGAGTTACAAAACACATTTAATTATAACAAAAATTTACTTGATTTGCAATAGTATACATAATATTGCAAATAGATTTGTTTTTTGATATAATATATAAGATATTTTTATAGTGATGATACAATTTTTTATAAGTAAATACTTGTATGAAAGGAGAATGTTTTGTTTACTATGTTCAAAATTCCAAAAGAAGTTATTAGAAAAAATAATCAGGCTATGCTTTATTCAGAAATTCTTTTAAAAAGTGGAATATTAACTCAATTCGAATTAAAGCGGATTGGAGATCTTTTTTCAGAATATCCAATACAGGAAGGGGAGTTAACAGTTCAGATAGTTAGTAGCAAAGAAAAGAAAAAGCGTATACGAAAATTGCTGACAAGTAATGAAAATTCTGAGAATGGAAATATTGAAGAACGAGTAATTGTACTATTTGGCAAGGTAAAGACGGGGTATTTTATATTCAATAATGGTGAAATGAAAGAGGTGAAAGCAAAATTTAGCAAGAAAGAAAAGTTTGCAGTAGCTTTTGTTAAAAAGATGTCAAATGGGAGAGAAACTGTTTTTAGTGAGAGGTTAGTTTTATATATTCCTTAAGTAAGACTAAAAATGAGCAAACTCGGAGATGATTTATTATCTCCGAGTTTTGTTTTGCTAATTATAGCATGTACTTATTTTTGTGATATCCTTTTAATTTCCATACCTTTTTAATTTGTTCTTTTTCCAGTTCCCAAAATGTTGCTTGTACATAAGCTGACCGACTTACTATATCAGGAGAAAATATATTTTTCCAGCTGTTTTCTTTATAAGTGATTTTTTCTTCATCTGATAAATTTTCATAATATACATCTTCTTTATCTGTTTCGAGTTCCCATTCTTCGGATGAAATATTTTCTAATAAACTTGCTTTATAGAAAATGCCATCATTAAGAACTAAATGCCAATGATCAAAATCAGAGAGTAATACTTTGTTATCTTGTATTTCAATTTCCATAAGAACTGATTCTTCAAATACTCTCATTCCTATTGTTCTCATATCAGGTCTCCGATTTTTTCCATCAACACGATACCAAGCCCATACAGGAAAAGTTATATCAGCAGATGGATTACCAACTCGATTTTTCATTTCATTAGAAATCCATTTGTAAGCATTTATAAAAGAATCCTCCTCTAAAAGAGAACTTAAATGTGGATTACATTTATAAATGCCAGTTGCAGTAAGTGTTTCATAAACATTATAAGGCTGAACTGTCCATAATTGCATAAGATATCTCCTTAAAATATAAACATTGATATTCAATTGCAATGATTATTATAACACATCCTTTAAGTTATGTAAACATTGAGCATATTAATTATTAAATAAAAAAAACAGCAGATTTGGATTTCTGCTGTTTTGGTGCGCCATCGCGGGATCGAACCGCGGACCTTCTGATTAAGAGTCAGCTGCTCTACCAGCTGAGCTAATAGCGCATGGTGTTTATTCAACAATGATTATTATAAATCAAAAATAGCGATTTTGTCAAGATAATAATAATTTTATGTATAAAAAAATAAAAAATAGAAATAATAAATCCTAAAAGTACTTAGGAAAGGATGGTTTTTTATGGCAACATTAAATCAAATGGAATTACAAAATTTACGTCATTTTATTGGAGAACAAGAAAATTCATATTGTAAATTTACACATTATGCAGATACTGCAGTAGATCCACAAATTAAACAGATTTTAAACAAAGCTGCACAAGATTGTTTAAATTCTAAACAAAAATTAATATCATTTTTAGGTTAAGGAGGAAAAAATGGAAGAGAAATCAATAGTTAATGATGTTTTATCATCAACAAAATCTTCTTTAAAAGACTATGAAGGAGCAATAATTGAAACTGCTAATATGGAACTTAGACAAACATTTCAAAATTTGAGAAATTCTTCAGAGAGTTTTCAATATGAATTATTTAAGCTTGCAGAATCAAAAGGATATTATACTCCTGCTCAAAATGCAACACCAGAAGAAATATCAAAAGTAAAAACAGAAGTATCAAATTCATAAAAAATTTTTTGTGGCATTAACTCTAAGAGCTATGCCACTTTTTTAAATTTTATATAATAAAATGCTCTTGACATTACAAATTAAATATTATAATCTATATGTAAATTAAAGTACAAAGGGGTGATTGGCAATTACTAATATTTTTAAAAACATTGTAATCTGTTTAAGAGCATGGATAAAATGGATTGTTGTGCTTCTTATAGGACTTGCAATCATAGGATTTATAGTTTTTGTCGTGTATAAGCCAATGTACAGTGTAACATTAGAAGGTGAATTTATAGGTTATACAGAAGACAGAAGTAAACTTCAGAAAAAGCTAAATAAGTACTTAAATGAGGGTGATGATAAAACAATTGCTTTCGTAGATGTAGAAACATTACCAGAGTATAAGCTTTGTTTACTACAAAAAGGGCTTACAGCTAATGATGATGAAATATTTAGCAAAGTAGTTAGTTCAGGTATACCATATTACAAGTATTATGCTATATCAGAAAATAATGAAGAAAAATATTATGTACAAACTTATGAAGAAGCAAATTCAATTATAGAAGAACTAAAAACTCAAAACAGCCAAAACAAAGACTCTGTTACATATACTTTAAAATACACAACAGATTTAAAAGAATTTTCAAATAAAGAAACTGCAGTTGCAGCATTATATAAGAAGATGCCTGTGGTAAAGAAAAAAACTAAAGTTGTTACAGCTAAGAATATAGATAATTCAACATCAGCATTAGGAATTGCTTTAGCACAGCCAGTATCAGGAACAATTACATCTAGATTTGGTAGAAGAAGCAGTGGAATGCATACAGGATTAGATATAGCAGCATCAGCAGGAACACCAATAAAAGCAGCATCAGCAGGAACAGTAATACAAGCTGGATATAAAGGGTCATATGGAAACTTAGTAGTAGTAGCACATACAGATTCAATACAAACATACTATGCTCATTGTAGCAGATTATATGTTAATGTTGGAGAAACTGTTAATCAAGGTGAGGTAATAGCAGCAGTTGGTTCAACAGGTAATTCAACAGGACCACATTTGCATTTAGAAATTCGTGTAAACGGAAATGCAAGAAATCCACAAAGTTATTTATACTAGAAATTAGAAGAAGGCGAAAGCCTTCTTTTTTTACTTTATAATTATCATATCGTCCACTTTTGTTCTTATGTTAGAATGAAGAAATTCTAAAAGAACTTTTATTATAAAAAAACTATATAAATTACTTGAAAATTTACATGTATCAAGATATAATATAACAGTATAAATTTAGATTTCCGTAAATAAAAAAATATTTTGTAAAAAATACATATGGGGGTAAATATGGCAACAAAAGAAAAAAATTTTTGGATACTATTAGTATTTCTATTATCTGGACTAGTTGTAGGAGGTTTACTTGGAATATTAGCAGAAGGAATTAATTGGCTATGGTGGCTAACTTATGGCCAAAGTTTTGGAATTACTAGTCCCGTAACATTAGATTTAAGTGTCTTAAAGATAACTTTTAGTTTTATGATAAAAATAAATATAGCAAGTATTTTAGGAATGGCGATATCAATTCTTATATATAGAAAAATTTAATTTAGGCATAAAGGCAGACAGAAAGGAAAAAATGGGTAATATAAAAGATATACCAACTTCTGAGAGACCATATGAAAAAATGCTTATGTATGGTGAATCAGCTCTTACAAACAGTGAGCTTCTGTCTATAATAATAAAAACAGGTACAAAAGAGAAATCTTCAATAGAAATTGCTCAGGAGATTATGAGCAAAAATATAGATTATTCAAATAGTTTAAGATTTTTGCAAACAATTTCAATTCAAGAATTAAGTGAAATTAATGGAATTGGAACAGTAAAAGCAATAGAGCTTAAAGCTGTTGGAGAAATTGCAAAAAGAATATCAAAACCTTTAAAAATAAATAGATTAAAAATAAAAACTAGAGATGATGTTGTTAATCTTTTTATGGAAGAACTTCAAAATGAAAAGAATGAAGTTTTAAAAATTGTAATGTTGGATAATAAAAATATTGTAAAAAGAATTTCCTGTATAGCAGTAGGAAATGAAAATAATATTTTTACAAACATAAAGGCAATTTTATCTGAACCAATTAAGAATCAGATTCCTAAAATTATTTTAATACATAATCATCCAAGTCGGAAATCCAATGCCAAGTAAAGAAGATATTGAATTTACAAAGAAAATTTATAATGCTACAAAACTTGTAGATATAACATTACTAGATCATATAATTATTGGCGATGGAATATATCAAAATGTTGAAATAAATGGTTTATAGGTATCCCAAACCTAAATAATTTTTTAAGGAAGATATTAATGAATAGAAATAAACAAACTGAAATTTTAGGTGGAATTATAACTGCCATTATTTTAATATTGTTAATTTTTCTTTCAAATGTTGAAACAAATAAATTAACTTATTTAGAAAGTGTAGCAAGTGCTATAATAAATCCTATACAAAGAATTACAACAGATATTAAAAATAAGATTCAGGGGAATAGTGCGTATTTTTCTAATATGGATAATATTATAGCAGAAAACGAAGCTTTAAGAGAGAAGAATAGTCAATTAGAAACAGAATTAAGAGAACTTGAAGTAATTAAAGCAGAAAATAATACATTAAAAGAACATATGAATTTATTTGAAAAATATTCTGAATACAATACAATTCCAGCTTATGTAATAAATAGAGATGTAAGTAACTTTAGTAGTACATTGGTTTTAAATGTTGGTGCAAATGATGGAATTAGTGAAAAAATGACAGTTATCGCTGATAAAGGTTTAGTTGGATATGTTATTTCAGTAACAGATAAAACTTGTAAAGTACAAGTTATAATAGATTCAGCTTCCACAGTAAGTTCTACAATAAGTACAACTTCAGAAAGTATAATTTGTAAAGGAACTCTTGAAAATGATCAAGTTTTAAGAGCATCATATATTCCAACAGGAGCAGAATTAATTCAAGGAGATAATGTTTATACATCAGGAATTGGTGGGATATATCAAAAAGGGATAATAATAGGAACAATAAAAGAAATTATTACAACAAACAATCTTACAGATAGATATGCAATTGTTGAGCCAGCAGTAGATTTTTCAAAAATAGATACTGTACTTGTAATAAAAAACTAAGTTTATAGGAGTTCAAAAACCTAAATATATTTTGATGGAGTTAAAATGAGAAAATTAGCAATAGTAATAAGTTTAATTTTAATGTTTTTCTTAACATACTTTTTTCAAGTTAATATATTTTCTTATTTTACAATAGCTGGAATCAGTCCAAATTTGTTTATTATATATATTTTATTTATAGGCTTATATGCAACACAATTTTTAGGCATTTCATTTGGAGTTATTTTTGGTTTAATATTAGATTTAATATTTGGAAGAACAATAGGTATTTCAGCTGTAATGCTTTGTGTAGTTGCATATTTAGGATCATACTTTGATAAGAATTTTTCAAAAGAAAGTAGACTAACAATTATATTTATGGTTATTGGTTCAACTTTAATATATGAATTTGGAGCTTATTTTTTAAATTCAATTATATTAGAATTTAATAGAGAACTATTATATTTCACAAAAATAGTAGTAGTTGAAGTTTTGTACAATATTTTAATTACAATAATTATATATCCATTAATTCAAAAATTTGGATATATAATAGATAGAAATTTAAAACACACAAATATATTAACAAGATATTTTTAGCAATAGATTTTTAACTTAAAGGAGGTGGAGTAGCTGAAAAGTGAATTAGAGAAATCTAATTTTAGGTATAATATATTAACAACAATTGTGTATCTAGTAGGAATAGTAATATTAATGCAATTATTTAATTTGCAAATAGTAAATGGTTCTGAATATAGAAATGATTCAAATAAAAAACTTACTCGTGATGCTAAAATTGAAGCAGCAAGAGGAAGTATAATGGATAGAAGTGGAAATGTTCTGGTGAGTACAGAGATGCACTTTTCATTAGAAATGTATAAATCTAAAACAGAAGATGAACAATTAAATAATTCTATATTACTTATGACAAATATATTAGAAGCCAATGGAAATGAGTATATAGATAATTTTCCAATAAGTATAGAGCCATTTGAATTTCATTTTGAAACAGAAGACGAGTTAATCGATTGGAAAACAAAATACAAAATTCCTGAAGCAGCTTCAGCAGAAGAGGCATTTTATCTATTTAGAGATAAATATAAAATAAATATAGATAATCCAAAAGAAATAAGGCAAATTTTGGCAATAAGATATGCAATTTCAACAATTGGTTATTCTACAACAAGATCAATTGAAATATCCAAAGAAATATCAAGAGAGAGTGCCGTACAACTTCAAGAAAATTCTCAAAATTTAACTGGTGTTAATATTGTTATAGAGCCAATTAGAGTATATCATACAGGAAATTTAGCTGCACATATTATTGGATATATGGGAAGATATTCAGATGACGATAAAAAAGAATTTGAAAAAGAAGGCGATACACATAAATATGATGTTGATGATAAAGTTGGAAGATATGGAATAGAAAAAATATTTGAAAATTATTTAAGAGGAGAAGATGGAAAAAAACAAATAGATATGTCTGTTGATGGTATAGTAATGGGTGAATACACATCTCAAGAGGCAATAGGTGGATCAGATGTTGTTTTAACAATAGATGCAAATCTTCAAGGAATAACTGAAAGAGCACTAGAAAACAACATAATGAAAATTCGAGAAGGAGGTTTCTCAGAACAGCATCCAGCAGAAGGTGGTGCAGCAGTTGTTGTAAATGTAAATTCAGGTGAAATATTGGCAATGGCAAGTTATCCAAACTTTCAACCAGAACTGTTTTATAATGGTATTTCACAAGCTCAAATGAATGAATATCTTGCAGAAGATGCTTACAATCCATTATATAGTAGAGCAACACAAGGAGCATATCCACCAGGATCAATATTTAAAATGGTTACAGCAGTTGCAGGTATAGAGGAAGGAAAAATTTCAACAACAGAAAAAGTAAATGATAATGGTAGATTTATTGTTAGTGATGATCCTAATTATCAAAGAAATCCAGCATGTTGGTATTTCAATTCTTATGGCAGAGGTCATGGATGGCTAGATGTTAAAGGAGCTATAAAAGCTTCATGTAACTATTACTTTTATGAAGTTGGAAAAAGAGTTGGTATAGATACATTAGATTATTGGGCAGGTTACTTTGGTCTAGGAAATAAAACAGGAATAGAATTAAGTGAAAGTACTGGAATATTAGCAAAAAGAGAATTAATTACAGATAGAAATTGGTCACTTGCAGATACAGCATCAGCTTCCATAGGACAGAGTTTAAATACATTTACACCAGTACAAATGGCAAAATACATTGCAATGATATCAAATGGAGGACATCCAATTGATTTATCAATTGTAAAAAATGTAGTAAATTCAAATGGAACACAAGTATCGCAAGATGAAGTGGATAAGTACGTAAGTAAAAAATTAAATAGAGAAATTGCAGTTACAGAAGATAAAAACATTAGTGAAGAAACTATGAATGCTATTCACGAAGGTATGAAATCAGTTGCAGAAGATGCTGGAGGAACAGCCTATACAATTTTAAAAGATTTTGAAATTGAAATGGGAGGTAAAACAGGATCTGCCGAACTTACAGATGATAAAGAGTCAAAAGAAGTTATAGCTTGGTTTGCTGGATATGCACCATATGATAATCCTGAAATTGCAATTGTTGTTATGGTTGAAAAGGGAGGACATGGTTCATACGCAGCAGAAGTTGTAAGAGATATAATGACTGAATACTTTGGAATGAATATGGACGAAATAAGAGAGCCTATGTCTGCAGTGTCAGAAATGGAATCTTTTAGGTAATAGGAGGAGTTATGCTAGGCAATAATATAAAAATCAGCCAAACTACAAATGAAATTATTTTAAATGTAAATGTAATTGCGGAAATAGATGAAATAATTGCGGAGTTAGAAGATAAACTACCAAAACTTAGTGAATTTTATCAAACCTCAACAATGCCAATGAGAGTTACAGGAAGGCTTTTTACAGATTTGGAAATAGAGAAAGTAAAAAAATTAATTAAATCTCAAATTGATGTAGAAATAAGGTTTGACGATGTATCAGATTTACTAGGATTACATGCAATAAAGAGAACATTTGAAGTCGATACAGATATATCTGAAACTAAGTTTATACAGTGTTCCCTAAGATCAGGACAGAGAAAGGAATATCCAGGGAGCTTAGTGATTTGTGGAGATGTAAATGCTGGTGCAGAAGTTATAGCTGGCGGAAATATCATGATTATGGGCGCTTTAAGAGGATTAGCTCACGCAGGAGCTAATCGGAAACAAAATGGCTATTATATCAGCTAATTCAATTGATGTTACACAAATTAGAATAGCTAATTTGGTAAGAGAAGTCGGAGAGAAAGGCGAAAGATGTCCTGTTTGTAAAATAGAAAACAATGAGATAATAATAATCTAAAAAATAAGAAGAAATAAGGTTATGATTAGAATATAATCATAGCCTTTTTCATTTTTATTAAACAAACTTATACCAATATTCTGGGTCTCTAAAATAGTAAGTAAATTGGCAATTTTTATATACTGCTCTAACTTTTCTTGTTTTTCTTCTTCTAAATAAGGCTTTATAGATTGAAGCAATTTATTTCTAGGGCAATCACGATTTTGATTGATTTTTGTTAACACTTCTTTTATTTTTAATATAGTATTAATATCCAAAGAAAAATCTGAGTTTGTATTTTCACATTCATCTTGTTTATTCCCAGAAGTAAAATTGTTTAAATCAATATCTTTTTCTTTAAGTATATTTTGAAATTTAGAGAAAATTTCTGAAAAGTCTTCATTCATATTATTTATCTTCTTTCTTTAAATTTGTATTTTCTAGTATCTGTTGAGCCTTATAAAGGTTCTTTTCAAGTTCTTCTTTATCCATTTTAGAAATTGCAGATAAAATTTTATTAATATCCATATTATCCAAGATAAACTACCTCCTATCTGTAGCATTTTTTTGTATTAATATATGTATATGCAACTTAAATGAAAAAGTTGCCAAAAAAACTTAGGGATTTCCACAAATTGTTCATAAACTGTGGAAAACAAAGCATTTAAAGAAAAATGTAATTAAAACTTAATATTTATTCAGTTCAGAATCTTAGTAAACACTTCCGTAAAAGGAAAAGTGAAGTGATGAGAAAACCTAGCAAATAGTGCCATTTACAAAGTTTTATAAACAGAGTAATATTATATAGTAATATAAAAAAATAGACGTATTTCGTTAATTCTAAAGAAAAGGAGTAATTTATGGAGACAATGAAAGCTAGAAAAAACAGATTTTTAGTAATTTTAATTGTATTTATGATTTTGTTTTCAAACTTTGGCTATACAATCACTGCAATAGCTACAAGTGATGAATTTGAAGTTATAACCAAAGGACTTTTCCAAAAAGATGAAGTTAAGTTTAATGCTTATTTTGAAGACGAAAATGGCAATAAAACAACTGAAATTACTGAAAATGTAAAAGAAAAAGTAAAACTAGTTGTTGAAGTTTTACCACAAGTAGAGGGATATTTGAAAACTGGAACAATTAAAGCAGTTTCAAGTAATGACGATAATATAAACTTTAAATTTACTAGTGTTACAGAAAATCTTTTAAGTGATAGAAATTATCAAGCAGCTTTAAAAGATGTTCTTGTAAATGATACTGAGCAAAAGGAGGAAGAGCTTAACGTACCTGAAGAACAACCATCTATTAATGATGTTCTTGTACAAGAGCCAGAAGAAAATGTAATTGATACAGATTCTACTAATACTATAGCTCAAAATACAGTAGATACAAATGAAGTTGCAGGAACTGATAATACATCAGTATTTCAAAATGCATTATCAAATGAAGAACAATCAAACCCATTTGCTTCTGCATTAGAAACACAAGGAACATCTGTAAATGAAAGTGATACAAATACAGCTCAAAGTAATCCATTTTTAGATGCATTATCAACAAATACAGCAGTAGAAGATACAAAAGCAACTGAGTCAGTAAATCCAAACACAGATACAGTGCAAGATCAAACACCAGACACAGTAGAAGAAAATGATGAAGAGCCAATAGTATCAGAAGATACTTTAGTAAATGAAGAAGAAATAATTAAAGAGAAAACAGAAGAATCTAGAATAAATGAAGAAATAAGAAATGCTATTCTAGATATTAAGCTTGTATCTGAAAATGAAATTAGTTTAAATAATATTATTGATGATACAAAAATTGAGATAGAGATTGAATACAACCAAGGTGAAACATTTAATGTACAAGATTTATTAAAAGATATCAAATTACAAATGAGTGGAACATACATTAATAGAAATCTTGAAGAAGTAAAAGTTGGTAAAGAAGAAGAAATCACAATTGGATGGGAATATACAAAAGATATTTCTTTAGAAAGTGAATTTACAAAATTCTCTCCATTTGAATTACAAGAGATACATGGAACAATAGTAGAAAACAAAATTACAGTTACAAGAGATATTCAAGATGAAAAATATTTACCAGTAAAATCTACAAGACTAGAAATTGTAGTTCCAGAAGTTAATGGAAAAAAACCAATAGCAGTAGATGTTTTAGCAAGTAAATTATTAGCAACAAAAGGTGAAGACTCAGGATATGTAACATTTAATTCTGAAAATTGGAATTATGATGATGTAAATGGTTTAATAAATGTTTTTGTAGAAAACGACCAAAATGCTTACTCATCAGGAACTGACGAATACGTAATTATATATAGATATGAAGATTATATTAGTAGCGAAAATTCTAACTTATTAAAGAATGTAAAAGCAACAGTTACAGAATATAGTGGAACAGAAAACAATACAATTATTAAAGAAATTAAAGATTCACAAGAGATTAAAGTAGATGTTGGTGAATTAGTTACTTATAGTATTGGAACAAATGAAGATATTCTAAACAAAGGTAGAATTTATGCAAACTACAATTCAGAAAATGCATTGTATGAAACTACATTTACAAATCAAGTAAATGTAAATGTTTTAACAAGTGATGTTTTACAACAATTAAAATTAGACTGTTCAAAAGATGTTTATAAAGATGCTAACGGAGTTGAACTTCCTGCACAAGGAATCGAATATAAAGAAATAAAATTCAATTTTTCAGAAATTAGTTCAATATTATCTGAAGGTGGAGAAATAGTAATAACAAATACAGCAAATGAAACACTATATATTTTAAACAAAGATGCTGTTACAAAAGAAGAAGATTGTGTTATTGGATTAAATGGTGCAAATGGAATTTATGTTTATGTAAATAATATTTCAAGAAATGGAGCAATTAATTTTGAAATAACAAAAGCAATTAAGAAATGTAATTATGACAAATCTATTTTTAAAGGAATTACTCAAATTGAAACTAGAATTTCAGGAGAAGTTAAATACTTAAACATAGAAGATAGACTTGCATTACAAACAATAGCAATAGCTAAAAATTTTGAAGAGAGTAAAACAGAAGCTACATTATCTATTAGTAGAACTTCATTATCTACAATAAGTTCAAATGATAATGTAGAGTTAAAAATTGAATTGAACAATGATAAAGAAACAAGCGATTTATATATAAATCCAAGTTTTGAAGTTGTATTCCCTAAATATGTAAAATCAGTTGCAATTGAATCTATAAACTTACTAAATGATTGTGGATTAAGAGTTAGTGATTTTGAAACATATACTGAAAGTGACCTTGTAAAATTGAGAATTGAACTAAGTGGAACTCAAACAACATTTAGTGAAAATTCAATTACAAATGGTACAAACATTATAATAAATGCAAATATTGAAGTTGATAATTATGCACCAGCAAGAGAAGACCAAGTAAAACTATATTACTGCAATGAGGGTGTAGCAACATATCAAGCTCAAACAAAGTGGTCATTAAATAAAAAAGCTGTACCAAATGGTATTTTAAAAACAACAAATGGATTTGACGTAGAAGTTATTAAATACCAAGCTCCAACAGGACTTTTAGCTATAAATGGTATAGTTAATTATGATGGGAATTTAAGTGAAGTAAGATCTGTAAAACAAGGAGAAGTTGCAAAAGAGATTCCTGTAAACTCACCATCAAGAATTGCAACAATGGAATTACTTGCATTAAATAATACAGAAAATACTTGTTCAGATGTTATTTTACTAGGAAGAATTCCTTTCAAAGGAAATAAAGATATTATTTCTGAAGAAGATTTAGGAACAACAACTACAACAAGAATGGTAGACAAAATTAAAGAAGATGTTCAAAATGTAAATACAGTAGAAATATACTATTCTGCAAATGAAAATGCTAATAAAGATTTAAAAAATGAATCTAATGGTTGGGTGACAGAAGTAGAAGATTTATCTACTGTAAGATCATATATGATAATAGTTAAAGGTGATATTGAAGCAGGTAGTGTTTTAAGATATACATATGATTTTGAAATTCCTGAAAATTTACCTTATGAATCAAAAATAACAGGAGCATTTGCTGCATATTACAATAATCAAAAAGAAGAGGCTGTTGTATATGAAAGTTCAAGTGCTGATAAAGTTGTTTTAACAACTGGTATTGGACCTAAAATTGAGGCTAAATTAAGTGTTGATGTTGGGGATGGAGCAGATGTTTTAGAAAGAAGATACTTAAACTATACAGTTGAAGTTACAAATACAGGTAGTGTACCAGCAACTGGTGTAACTGTTGAAGTAGAAAAACCTATATTTGGAGAGTTTTATACATATGAAGAAAAAGCAAATGAATGGGCAGGATATTATTACCAAAATATCGATTCAAAAACAATATCAATTGATGATATTCTACCAGGTGAGAAAAAAACAGCGGGATTTACAGTAAAAACTTTAAATCCAATAACTGAAATAGAAAGTACTCAAAAAGATTTAGAAAATGCAACAATCCCAGAATATTTTATAGAAACTAAAGCTAATGTTAAAGTTGAGAATTTGATTATGGATATAGAAACAAATACTGTTAAAAATCAAATAAAAAAGTCAAATTTTGATATAGATGTATTAGCTTACTATAGAGAAATATTAAGAGGTGGTACAGCTTTTCCATATATATATACTATAAAAAATACATCAGGTAAAGATTTTGAAAATGTTGATATAACATGTATTTTACCAGATATTATAAAATATAAATCAACAGAATTTTCTATGTATGAAACAGAAATTGAACAAAACTTTGATGAAGAACATAATAAAGTTGTATATAGAATTCCTCGCTTTAATAATGGAGATACAATAAAAATATCTATTAATTGCCAAACAATGTATGGTACTAAAGAAGTAATTACACCAATATTTACAATAAAAGCAAATGATATAGAAGAAACTGCACCACCAGTATATTCTAATGTAAAAGCACCAAAATTTGAAATTATGGATATAAGTGCAATATCAGATAACACAATTTTAGAGGGAAAACCTATTGAATACAAATTAAGAATTTCTAATATAGCAGATGGAATTGCACCAAAAATTGAAATATTAAGTAAATTATCAAAAAATCTTTTAAGTCCAGAAATAAATTATAATGGATTTGCTGTAGGAAGTGCAAAAGTTGAAAATAATGAAGCATTAGTTACGATAATGAATTTTGAGGCAGGTGCTACAATAGACTTTACTATTACTGGATATGCAGGAGATTATGATATAGAAAATACAGATATTATTAATAATATAGTAATATCATATTTAGATAATGATGTAGCAAATATTGAAACAACTAAATTAAATATTTTAGAAGATCCAAATAAAGTTGTAAAAACAGAAGAACCAGCAAACAAGGTAGATGCAGCAACAGAAGAATATATTACAAATAACTCAAACCCTACAATAGATAATTCAAAAAATGATTCAAACAATAATTCAAATACTTCAGTTGCTGATAATAATACTAATGAATCTCCTAAATATAATATTTCAGGAAATATATGGGTAGATTTGAATAATGATGGAATTAATAATGATTCACTTGAAAATTTACCAATAGTAGAAGTTAAATTGTATAAAGGTGAAAATGAAATTCAAACAACAAAAACAACAAATAAAGGAATGTATAAATTTTCGAATGTAGAAAATGGAACTTATACAGTAATGTTTTTATATGATTCTTCAACATATATGTCAACAATTTATAATAAAGAAAATACAAAAGAAAATTTAAATTCTAAGGCAATTGAAACAGAAGGTGGTAAAGCTGTTTCAAATGAGGTTGTTGTATCAAACCAAAGTGTAGATAATATAAATTTAGGACTACAATTAAAAGAGCAATTTAATTTATCAGTAAATAAATATGTTACAAAAGCAATTGTAAAAGATAATACTAAACCAGTAGAATATAAATTTAATGATTTAAAACTAGCTAAATTAGAAATTGCTGCTAAAAAATTAAATAAATCTTTAGTTGATATAGAATATAAAATTGTTATAGAAAATACTGGAAATGTTGAAGGATATGCAACAATGATTAATGACTATTTACCAAAAGATATGACATTTGATTCTTCACGAAATAAAGGATGGTATTTAGGAAATGATGGAATGCTTTATAATGAAACATTAAAAGATACTACTTTAAAAGCAGGAGAAAAGAAAGAATTAAATTTAGTTTTAACAAAACAAATGAATTCAGATAATACAGGAACTGTAAGTAATAAAGTATTGTTAGCAACAACATTAAATAAAAATGGTCTACAAGATAATGTAGATGATAATGTTGCAACACAAGAAGTATTAATTTTAATAAAAACAGGTTATACAGCCCAAATTACAATTATTATGGCAATTATTATATTAGCAATAGTATTATTTATAAATAAAGATAAAGTAATAAAAGAAAAAAATTATAAAAATCCAAATAAAAACAATAAAAATATTATGAGAAAAGTATATAAG
>CAORJJ010000002.1:0-660 GCA_948517135.1 uncultured Clostridia bacterium
TTATTAAATAGAATCTGATTCATATGAATATTATTTCTAAATTTTGCTTAAATTATTATTTGAGTGAGTAAATTTTAATTAAATGCTCTATATTTTGATAATATATTTTCTTCATTCAAAGTTCTTAGTAATCCGCCATATTTTACTCACTCAAATAACAATTTGCCTAACTCAAAAAAATATGTTATATTTATTAATAGATATTTTTGAAAGGAAATTAGTATGGAAAAAATACTTGCAAAAAATCCAACTGCATATCATAACTATTCTATTGAAAGTACATTAGAAGCTGGAATTGTGCTTACTGGAACTGAAATAAAATCAATTCGTAATGGAAAAGCCAATTTAAAAGATACTTATGTTAATATAAAAAATGGAGAAGTTTTTATATATGGAATGCATATAAGTCCTTATGAATTTGGAAATATTTATAATCAAGATCCATTAAGAAATAGAAAACTATTATTAAATAGACGTGAAATAAATAAACTTTTTGGAATGATAAAACAAAAAGGTGTTTCTCTTGTACCTATAAAAATGTACTTTAAAGGTAATAAAGTTAAAATAGAAATAGGCATTGGCAAAGGAAAAAAACTATATGATAAACGTGAAGATATTGCAAAAAAAGATGCTGAACGTAAAATAAATAGAGCTTTAAAA
>CAORJJ010000002.1:670-61140 GCA_948517135.1 uncultured Clostridia bacterium
TTTTTTATCTTTCATCACGATCTTTTTTTATGTTTTTTACAAAATATGAAATATCAGATTTTCTATCATGAACTATTTTTCTTGCCATATCAAATCTATCTTTTATAGTAAGATTCTTTTTCTTTTCTTGTACAACAAGTTCTTTATCATAATTTAAATCACTAACATTTACAACTTTTGAATGCATTTTTTCCATAATTGCAAAATTATAATATTCTTTTTCATTATCTGTTAGTGTTACTCCTGTCTTTCTTTCCATATCTTCAATTGCTTTACCTAAGTCCAAACTTACAACAGCATTATCAATCCAAGATTTGAACCATGGTTCTTTTGAATACTGAAGTGTAAAATCTTCAATGTATTCTTTATTTCCTTGTACTACCCTATGCTGTGTTTTCCCTATTGTTTGAACATTAGCGCAAAAATCATAACTAAATAATGGAGCAAGTCTTAATCTATTATCTTCACCTTGTATAAGTCCCCATTTTTCATTTGATTCATTTTCATTAAATACAATTTTATTAAATAATGTTTGTTTTATCAAACCTTCTCTAATTTCTATTCTTGCCTTTTCTAAATCTTCATTTGGCAATTTATATTTTTTATAATGCTTTTTAATATATTTATCTGTTGTTTCTAATATTTTTTCGAAATCTAGCAATAATCTATTAGGGTTTCCTTTGCAAAATGCCTTTCCCCTAATTAACTTTTCTTTACCTTGTAAAAAGTTTTTAGTTAAATGAAGATTTTCGAATGTACCATGTTCATTTGTATATTCACCTTTATAATATATGGTTGCATCTATACCTATTTGTTTAGCAAGTTGTGGAATCAAAAAATTATTTTTTTCCGAAATATTTAAATACTCTGATTTTATTTGAGTTGACATATTTGCTGGAACAGTTGCTAAATATGAATCTAAATTTGAACTTAATATCCAAAATTTTCCTATTTTACTGTCTGCAAGTCTTCTCCTTGAAATTTCAAAGGCATAATCATTTAAGTTTATAATACCATCTTCATCAGGATCAATATGTTCATTATATTTTTTACTGTCATATATTTTATATAATCTAACTAATGAGTCACATCTTCTCATTATATAGTCATTTGGCATCGTTCCATTTAAGTGATTTTCTAGTCCTTCAATTTCAACTTCTGATAATCCGTATAATTTAGCAGCTTTAATTAAATATTCTTGTTTTGTTAGTTTAGGCAATAAAAATCATTCCTAAGCTTTGTTTGCTGAACAGAAAACATCATTTATTTTATGAGCTACTGTTGCTTTGATTTCTTCTTTTGCTGCTCCTAAATATTTTCTAGGATCAAATACTGATGGTTCTTCATTAAATACTCTTCTTATTTGAGCTGTCATTGCTAATCTTAAATCAGTATCTACATTTATTTTTGAAACTCCATTTTCTCCTGCTTGTTTTAACATTTCATCAGGACATCCTTTTGCACCAGGTATATTTCCACCATTATTGTTACACATTTCTACAAGTTCAGGAACAACTGAAGATGCTCCATGTAAAACGATTGGTGTATTAGGTAATTTTTCTTTTATTTTTTGTAATATATCAAATCTTAATTTTGCATCACCTTTAAATTTATAAGCTCCATGGCTTGTTCCTATAGCTATTGCTAAAGAATCAACACCTGTTCTTTGAACAAATTCATAAGCTTGGTCTGGATCTGTGTATCTTGCATCATCAGCTGCAACATTAACATCATCTTCAACTCCTGCTAATTTTCCAAGTTCTGCTTCAACTACAACTCCTTTTGAATGAGCATAGTCTACTACTTTTTTAGTTATTGCAATATTTTCTTCAAAATCATATTTTGAACCATCTATCATAACTGATGTAAATCCTGCATCTATACACATTTTACATGTTTCAAAATCTGGACCATGATCTAAGTGAAGAGCAATAGGAATAGTTGTTGTTTCTACTGCTGCCTCCACCATTTTAATTAGATAATTCATTCTTGCATATTTTATAGCACTTGAAGAAACTTGTAAAATTACTGGTGATTTAGCTTCTTCTGCTGCATCTGTAATTGCTTGTATAAACTCCATATTGTTTATATTAAAAGCACCTATTGCGAAATGTTCTTTCATTGATTTTTCAAACATTTCTTTTGTTGTTACTAGTGGCATAGTATCTTCCTCCTTTAAATTATTTTTTCACTTCATACATTGTATAATCTTAACTGTTCTATGTCAAGTGAAATTTAAGAAGAGTTCCTCGATTTGTTATAATACTTTTCACTCTGTCACAACTTTATTATTCGTGCTTTTATCTAGAATTATATTCTTTATATCATTAAAATCAATTTCCAAAACAGATGCAAGTGCTATAAGTTCAAAATCTTTAACACTCATCTTAAAATTTTCAATTCTATATATTTCATTTCTATCAAAATTAACTCCTAATTCTTTTAGTTTTCTACATAAAAGTGCTTTTGAATATCCTTTTTTCTTTCTCTCCTGAGACAAAAAATCACCTATTACATTTATTTTATTATTATATTTTTTCATCTATATTTCACCTCATAATTCTATACATTAATTTCCTTTTTATTTCTTTTCACTGATTTCTTTTGGTTATAAAATAGTACTTTCCAAGATATTAGAGCAATTATAAAACCTATAATTGTTATTATGTTTTTCTTTTCACCTCCAGTACTTGGAAATTCATATTCTTTTGAATTAATAATCAATATATCTCCATTTTCTTTAATTATAACATCAGGTGCATCTTTTAATGCTGTTATTTTAGGAATAGGATTTTCCTGAATTTCAAATTTTATTTTCCATTGTCCTGATGGAAGATGTCTTCCTGATAAAGCCTTTGTTTCAAGTAATCTGTATTCATATGTAATATTCAAGTCACTTAAATTAATTATTCCTTTATTAGAAGTGGTATATTCTTTAACTTTTTCCCAACACGAAGATACTTCTTTACAATCAATTAATTCACTATCATGATATGCTTCATCATGTTCTTTACAAATTAATCTATATAATGAAAATTCTGTATCACCTATTTTAACATCATTATTTTCCTTAGCAACTTTAACAATAGTTAAATTAGTTGTTCTTACTCTATAATAATATATAACTTCTGTGTTTTCTTCGATTATTCCTTTACTATTTTCAGGTATAGAAACTAATTCATATATTTTGTAATCAACTCTAGTCTCTGGAGCCTGAGTAGTTTCGTATTCATCTCCTTTATGATACAAATTTTCAGTATATCTTTCATCAGGATCCAACAAAACTTCTGTATTTGATGGGTCTTTTTGTGGTACTGGATCATCAGTTCCCTCTAAATAATGATGTACAATTAATTTATAAGTTAGTTCTTTATAATAATAATTAACAATAATTATTGGGTTTTCAGATGTATATATTCCTTTGTAATTTTGAGGAATATATATATCATTTAAAAACTCCTCTGCTGTTTTATAATTTGAGTCTTCAAATTTTTCTACATTCAATATTTCTAAAATTTCTTTTTCACTTTTTTCACCATAATACTCTTTATTAGTAATCAAATCATAATCAATATCCACTTTAGGAAGTGCTATATACTCTTGTCCACTTTCTCCAATATAATATTCACTTTTATCAACATTTTCTGTTGAAGATTCAACACTTCCTCTCCACAAATAATGATTAACTATCAATTTTAATTCTTTTTCTTTTGGTGCAAATTCAACAACAATATGAATATTTTCTTTCATACTTTTAAAAATATCTAATATTGTACTTCCATCATCATTTAGTGTAAATTGATTAAATGCATTTCCATTTATTTCAATATTTTTTATTATATATCCCTCATCTGGTACAATTTTTATTTCACCTTTAGAATCAAATCCATAATAAACCTTTTCATTCGATATAGAGGTTAAAATCTTACCACCTTCAACTTCTTTATCTTCTTCTAAATGTTTTCTTACTTCTGTTGTTATTGTAAATTGTTTTAATATATTTTCAATTTCTAATGATTGTTTTGTTGCAACAATAGCAGATGATGCACCTTCTGATATTACAAATCCTTCAAAATTTCCTAAACGCTTACATACTTGTATTTCTCTTGTAGTTTCTTCGTCTTTTTTAAAATTTGTTGCAGTTAAAGTATTAGAACTAAAGAAACCACCTGCTACCCATCTACCATCTTCAGTTTCTGTAACTGAATTTATACCATTAACATTTTCGCCTTTTAGCATACTTGAATATTCAACTTTATAGTTTGAATCTAATTTTATAATATAACCATATGAAGTAAGATTATTAGGTGTTCCATCTAATGCATATTTTTCTGTTAAGCCTTCTCCATTTATATCATTTGAATAATACCATCCACCAAATAAAATACCATTATCTGATGTTACTTTTACATCAGATACAAACTCACTTAAACTACCTGTTAAAGAATATAAAATTTGTTCCTGTATATTTTTTCCATCAATATTTATTTTATATATATAAGAATCATAATTACCAATATTTATTCCTGCAATTATACTATTATCTTTTGCAATATCAATACTTTCAATCCTTCCTCTGTTATAATAATTTGTACCAATACTTTTAAATATATCTCTATAATTTCCTTCTAAAGAATATTCTACAACACCAGAAAAAAGTGCTAACCTGCTTTGTGTTGTAAGTGTTGGATATATTATCCCATTATAATTATTTAATGAAACTAATAAACCATCTGAATATTCAGCAACATCTGATACAAGCACATTTGAATTTTCACTTCTAATTCCTTGGCTCCATTGATAATCACCATTAAAAGAATATGAGGCAATAAATCCATTTATATTAGATGAATTATTTATTGTATCTCTAACAGTAGAAGTATCTTTATTATAAAAATTAAAAATTCTACTATTATATTCACCTACTATAACAATATTTTTTTGACTTGTTTCTATAACAGATGTTATTTCTTCATCACCTATACCACCAAGTCTCACTCCCCATTGATAATTTCCAGATGAATCTAATTTTAATAATAATGCATCTTTTGCAGTAGAGTCTGAATTTTTTGTAAGACTTGAAATAATATTTCCATCATATTTTACAGTATTTCCAGACACATAGCCAACTACAACATATCCATTATCTGAAGTGTGTATAACTTTATTAAATCCATCATCACCTGTACTACCAAAAGTCTTATACCAATTAATTTCACCTAATGAATTATATGAAATTATAATTCCATCCTCATTACCTTCTGATATCTTATCAATTATTTCATCATTATTAACATCAATTCCACCTATTGTATCTAATATAGAATATTCTGAAAAAGTTCCTACGGCAATTGTTTCATTATTTTTTGAACTTGATACAGAATTAATATAATTCCACCCTTTTCCTCTAACAGAATTTATCCAATCTATCTTAGCAGATTGTGATGGTCCAATATAAAAATAATAAGTTCTATCTTCTTCCTTTTCAGGTAAAATATATCCTTCTGGTGTTTCAATTTCTACTGCTTTATAAGTACCTTCTCCTATGTTAGCTGTTATTAAACCATTTGCATCTGTTTCTACTATATATCTATTTGTTGAAGCATCATATTCTCCAATATATTTACCATCAATTCCTTTTACATAGTTTCCTTCTAAATCTGTTATTATAAATTTAGTTCCTTCAATTGGTTGTTTTCCTTTTGTAATAGAATTATTACTATATTTATATAAAGAAAATATAGCAGTATCTTCTAAACCTATATTTACTATTGGATAAGAAGAATCTTGATTAACTATTTTTAAATCATTTATTTCACTTTCTTCGCCTGTATTCTCATCTTTTTGCTTTATTTTTCTAAGTAAATTTTCACCTTCAAGTATTACAATTCTAGGCTGTCCCTCGAGATTTCTCTCTAATTTAAATCTAAATTTAGTTAAATTTATAGAATATCCTGGTGGAGCATAGATTTCTTCTAAAATATATTCTCCTGTAATATTTTTACCTTCAATATATTCATATAAGCCATCAATTTTGAGTATACCATTTTTATTCGTAGTATAAACTTGTCCTTGTGATGGTATACCCTCTCCATATATCCTATATTGTGCATTTGCTAAAATTTTATCTTTTTCAATTCCGCTTTCATCTACTACCGTTTCATCTTTTGCATACTTAGTTAATTGTAAAGCATATGTAGGAATTTTTTTATTAGTTATATTGAAATTTACTATTGGAATATCTCCATAATCTTCAATACTACTTACAGGCTTTGAACTATTTTCTAAAAATAATAATTCAAACTTTCCATTATTATTTAAAACTTTAAAAATGATATCCTCTTCTAAATAATAGCCTGTTGCCTCAACCTCTTTTAAAACATATTCCTCATCTACCCAAAGTCCTGATACTAGAATTTCCCCATTTGAATCTGTTGTTAAAATTTCTCCATTTTTTCCTTTTCCACTAAGTGTAAACTTAATATTTTTTAGTGTCTCTCCTGTAACACTATCAGTCTTTTTTATTTTTAATTTTGATTTTATTTCATTATCAATTTCTAATTTAGCACTAAATTCATCTGTATTTTCTGAAGTTGTAGCATTTCTCACATAATAATAAATATCATTTAATTTTGAATAAGTTCCATCATCATTAATATGTACAATTTGTAATATTTCTTTTCCTTCTGCATTTTTTCCCAAATATGTATAAAATTTTATTTCTTTATTATTTAATACATAATCATCTATATTATTTTCTTCTTTTAATATATATATCTTTTCTATAAATAAATTTGGAATTATTATTTTTCCATCTTTGTTAGTAACTTTTATAGTACTTGAATTTTTTCCTTCTTCTGTAAGTGAAAACATAACTCCTGAAATCTTCTTATCTGTAAATCTTTGATATTTTTCAATTTCCAGAGTATATGGTTTTCCAACCATTAATCCAAGTTTTGAACAAGCAGTTGAACCATGTAATAATCCTTTATCTGTTGATAATGCATAATATAATGCATGTTCTGAATATGTAATTTCGTTATATTTTACATTTTCAGGTAAAGAAATTTCATATTTTAATTCTAAACTTTTGACTTTTACAAAATCAAAAGAATTATCAATAATTACCATATATGATTTTATTGCATTCCAATCAGTTACTTCGTTTGCTAAAACCCATTTGTTATTTGCATCATTTTCATCATTAGTTGTATTTTCTTCTGTTGAATAATATACTGTAATTTTATCCTTTAATTCTGGTGTTACAGCTTCTATTCCTTTTGAAGTCATATTAGTCGAAAATGTCGATTCCATATCTGTACCACTAAGTATATATTTGTTTCCTTTAAAAGGTATTACTCCATGAAATCTTACATTTTGTAAATTACCTTCATAATTATTAATAGCAGATATTGTAATTGTAGCACTTCTTTGGTTTCTATCCACAACAGCAATTCTTGGAGCTATTGTAATTGAATTATTTTTATCGTAGTTACTTGCAATCTGAGTTGTATTTAAAGAACTTCCTGGATTAAATGTTATATTAATTGACTGATAATTAACTATTTCAGTTATATTATTATCATCATCAACATCATAAATATCTGGCTTATTGTAATAATATTCTGTTCCTAACTCATTTACTGCATATAATTCTATTAAAGATTCTGTTTTAGTCCCTCTTGGATCTGGAGTTAAATCACAATCTATTGTAATTGTATATAAATCTTCAATTATATTTTCTGTTAATATTTTTATAAAATAATTTCCATTTTCTTCATAAATATCATAAGCTGTTATATCTACATTTTCATTATCTATTGTTATACTATTTACTTCTGCCGATACAATATTTTCAGGTAATTTTACTAAAAATATACCATTCTTCCATTTACTTTCATTATTACCAAAATTCTCTGTTGTAATTGTAATTTTTTCATTTTTGGCTGTTACTTGTGTAGATAATGTATTGTTTTCAATTGAAGTGGAAAAACTTGCAATTGAAAATCTGCTACTATACATTGCAGTTGCATTCAATTCTATTCCTTGCCAAATAGTGTTTCCTGAATCATCAACAAAACCTGAAGTTATTCCCTTAAAATAACTTGCTATTTCTATAAATTTAACAAATTCTTCTTTATCAATTTTTTTGGTAATATAATCATCATCAAGTTCTTTTATAGAATATATATTAAAATTACTTTTCTTTTTAGGTCTACTACATTCAACTCTTATATGTTTAACAGAAACATCAAACAAGTATGGCCTATCATAAGTATAATAATTCCACGTTCTATCATTAAACTCAGCTAATAATACATCTGTCTCATCATCAAAAACTTTTATCCAACCATTTGATCCTAATGAAGCAGTTGCACCTGAAAAATAAATTCCTCTATTAGTTACAAAATCCTCCATTGATATTCTTTCACCTTTAGAATTTATTAATTCATCAGATTTACCATTATCATTTAATATAATTTTTTCATATTTATCTTCAGTTCCTGCATATACACTCCATCTAACAACATATATATCATCCTTTTCTTCTAAAGATTTACCATTATATATATTCATTGGTTTATCTTTGGAAATTAAATTTCTATAATATGGTAATCCTATATATGAACCAACTTCCATACCAAAACCAAGAGAACCTTCTTCTTCTTTTAAAGACCAATGAGTTAAAATAATTCCTTCAGAAACATTTGAAATTTGTGGATTTAAAAATCCATATTCTGTGTTTGGATTATTATAAGCTTTATTTATTGCTTTAACAGGAATAGATAAATCAAAATCTTTAATACTTCCATCTCCACTATCAAAAGCTTCTATTGGATATACAATTTTTAAATCATATTTATTATTTCTTACAGCAGTTCTGGAATTAACCGTTATGTCTGTATAAGCATTTGAAATTAAATTTCCATTTACATTTATTTTTGCTTCTCTTTGAGCTACAAATTCACCTGTTTCCTTATTATAATTATATTTTACATTATTTCCAACAATTTCTACTGAAATTGGTTTGTACCCATGTAATTCTGGTATTGTTCCAGATATATATGAACCATACATTATTAGTTCATTTAAAGTTTCTGTACAATTAATTGAAACATCTAAACATACTCCTTCATCAGTTTTTAATTCATTAATATCATTAATATATTTAGTTTGACTTTTCGATTCTATATTACAATCAACTTCTCCATACCAATCAATATTAATTGGAACTGTTTTAGTAAAATGTCTTTCATTTTCATTTTCTACATATGTTCCTGAAAAAACAATCCAATTTTGTAAACTATATTTTCTAGTATCATTTCCAATTGCTTCTCTTTTTTCACCTGTATTTTTATAATTTCCTGAACGAACTTCTCCCATTAATATTTTTTCAATACCAGTAGTAATTGTATTTAGTTCTATTCTTTTAGTATTCGGAGATATACAATTGTTTGCTACTTCATTATCTTTAATTATTGCAGTACTTAAATAAAAATTGTTTGAATTAATAGAGATTACTGCATCTTTTATATATCCCTCCTCTTTAACTGCAAATTTAAAATAAAGCTTTGATTGTTCACCAATTCTATTACAAGTTCCTCTAACTCTATTTGCATTATCATTTTCATCATTATCTGATAAAAAGAACGCATCAAATTCTAGTCCTTTTATCTCTTTATTGTTATCATCATTTACAATAACATCTTTATCTTGAACAATTTCATAATTTTTAGTTATCAAAGCTTTTGGTGAAAATATTTGTTGCTGTGTTTTCTTTCCTTTTACAAATATACTAATTATTGCTACAATTATTATCAAAAGAATAAATAAAATTTTAAACTTTAACTTTATATATGCAATTTTCCTTCTAGTTATTTTTTTCCTCATTTTCTTGCTCCAAATAATAGTTTATTTTAGTTTATTATAAGTATATTTCTAGTGCCATAATTTGGTCCACCACCGTATATTTCCAATACCAAATTTTGAAGTTAATGAAGAGTACACAAACCAAAAACCTCCACCACGTATAGAACGATAATCTTCATCTTGTATTGTCATACTTATTTCACAAGTATTCCCAGCCATATCATATATGTTATTTACTTTTGAATATTCTGTACTTCCTGTTGGAATATATTTTTCTTGATTATATTTTTTTTCACTTATTGTCATATTAATATCAGAATAATACTTGAATTCAGAATATTTAAAATTTCCCCACATTGGTGAACTCAAATCTACAAGCCTGTTAGTTATTAATGAACCATCTGATATTCTAATTGCATTAGAACTTACAAACCAACTTAAAGTTGCATCCCACAAACATCCCCAAACAGGCATAGTTGTTACTGCATCATTACTCTCTCCAATCTTTTTACATTTTATATAATTAACATATGAATTATGATTAGTATTATCTTCTTTCATCTTTTTTACAGAAGGTACTGCCTCGTCAAAATCAGTAGTTTCATATCTTCCCATATAAAATCCACCATACTTTTCAATACTTTTCATTGTTTTGTAAAAATATTGTTCTAATTCTTTAGATAAATACTCATATCTTTTTTCTCTATTTCCATATGCTAGCATATCATTTTCTCTACCATCTATATTGTTACCAAGATTAGGTTCCCTAACGCCATTAGGATTAATTATTTTCATTATTCCATTTTCTTCAGTCCAATTATCAGGATTTCTACCATTAGCACTAAATAAATACATTTTACCAAAAAGCTTTCCTTTTTCATCTACTCCAAATAATTCAGATACGTTTTCTATTGGAACCCATACATACTGATTTCTTTCTGTCTGTATTTTTAAAGTATTTTTATCTTGTTCTAGCATCCAACTATCATCATATTCTGTTGTTTCAAATTTATTGGTAGTTTCCTTTTCTATACTATCATCAGTACTATTTACATTTTCACTTACTACATTATTTACAATTTCATTATTTACTACATTTTCAACTATTGTATTTGATATAGTATTTTCTCCTATATTTTCATTTACTACATTTTCTATACTATTTTGATTATTGATTGTATTTTCTTCTACTGTATTTATAATTTCATTTTCTACTACATTAACATTTTCAATATTTGCTACACTATGGCTATCTATCACAGTATTTTGAAGTGTTTCATTTTGTACAGTATTTTCTACTATATTTTCATTTACTACATTTTCTATATTGGTTGTATTCTCCAAATCATCAGAATTTATTGTATTATCTACTGTATTATTCCCTATTGTATTACTTGATATATTATTAATTGTATTATTATCTGCTATATTATTATCTACTTTATTAGTTATATTGCTTTGATTTATTGTTGTAATTGAATTTGTAGAATTGCTATTTTCCTTTTTTACTTTTTCTATAACATTATCATCAATAGAAGAATTATTTTTGAGATTTTCCCAATAACTCCAATCTATATCCTCACCTTCATAAATTACAAAACCGCCATTCACATTCATTTCTCCTGGAATTTTTGAAGCAGAATATCCTTTAGGTACTGGAACCCATTTTCCTTCTATACTTTTTACCATTTTTACATTTTCACTTATTGAATCTGGCTCATCTCCATTTGTTGCTTGAGTTTTTCCAGATATGGAAATAATAATTGATATAATAGCTATTATTGCTCCTAGCAATACTGTAATTGTAGTCCCCCTACTTTTTAGTATCTTTATTGCTTCCATTTCAAGTCTACTTTTTTTATTTTTCATTATTATAGCCTCTTCTTCAAAATCTTTTACTATTATTAAGTATGTAACTTAATAATACAGTATAAAATAGATATATACTTTGAGACTGTATGTATATATTGATTTTGTAAATTGTTTTTCTGCTCAATATTCAAAATCTTGAAGTTTTTATAAATATGTGATAATATGCATTAAAATATAAAATATATACTATTAAGTTACATACTTAAATATAAAAAGATTCATTTATCAGTACTTTAGCACGTTTTTATTATAGTACTTCTTTATTATTACTTTTTTATTACTTTTTTGTTACATTTTAAATCTTATCTATATATTTCTTCTTAATCTTATATGAAGAATGTACATATATGGAAAGTGTAACATCAACATTATTATGTCCTAACACTTCGCTTAAGGACTTTGCATCCATTCCAGCTCTAATGCATCTTGTTGCAAATGTATGTCTTAAACAATGAAATTTTTTATAAAAAACATTACAATTTTTCAAGCACTTCTTATACGTAAATCTATATGTTATTGGCTCCATAAACCTTTCTTCAGTTCCAGTTAATATAAAGGAATTTTCAGAATAATCACATTTAATTTCTCTTAATTTCTTTAATAAAGTTTCAGCTATTGGTACTTTTCTTATAGATTTTATCGTTTTAGGTTCTGAAAATACTACTTTGGTCTTCTTTTCTCCCATATAAATTCTTTGAACTGTTTTTTCAACATCTAAGATTTTTTTATTAAAGTCAATATTTTTCCATTTTAAAGCACATACTTCTCCTATTCTAAGTCCAGTATATAAACTTATTAAAATTCCTACTTCTCTTATATTATTTGTATTTAAAAGATAATTTGTAATTCTGTTTTTTTCTCTTTCTGTTAATACTTCAATTTCTTTATTATAAATTACTGGCATATCAATTAAATCTATTTTTAAATCCATATCATACTTTCTTTCTGCATATCTTAGTATAGATTTTAAAATTGAAATTCTATCTCTCAAAGTTTTTCTAGAAATATTCTCTTTTAATTCTTCAATAATTCTATAAAAACTAGAATTTTCAATATCATCTAAATCTACATTTTTAAAATATTTTTTTAAACATTCATTTACTACAAAACTATAATTAAAATAAGTAGATTCTTTAACCTTTGTTCTTTTGTAATTTAGCCATTCATCAAATAATTCATAAAGTTTAATTTTCAAATTACTTTTCATTTTTTTCCTCCTAAATTTATATTTATAAAATAAAATTTAGGGACATTCTTAATAATAATCCCTAAATTTTTATTATCTTATTTTAATGACACTTACATTTATAACTTCCGCACATTGATTCGTCTTTGGCACTTCCATTAGAACATCCTGGACATGCTTGAACCTCTATTTGATTTAACTCGCACATTCTGTTATCGCAATTATTATACTTACAGCTTTCTACTGTACATCTTATTTTTTGATCCATAATATAAACCTCCAAAAAAATAAAAATAGAGTTTTGTACTCTATTTTTATTATTTACATTTATTTATTTTTTTATTTAATAGTTTTGATAGAATTTATCTCCAACAAAATGATACTCTAAATTTTTAACATTTTCTGTAAATTCCAAATAATTTTCTTCGTCAATATCTTTATCTTCAGGAAGTTTATAGTATAAATCATATACTTGTTCTATTCCATCTAAAATAGTATCTCCATTTTTATTAACAAAACTCCAATTAATTGTATCTGCATATCCATAGTCATTAAATTTTATATTATCTAATGTATCTGTTGTTAAATATAAATCACTTTCAATTAATCTTGGATTTATTGAAGCATATTCTTTTTCAAACACTTTATTATACTCTTCATTAATTACTTTAAAGAAACCATCATCTTTTCTAACTATATATCTTCCATCATCACATATATATATATCTTTATATTCTTCAGACACTTTCTCTTGATTTTCTAAATTCATAAAATATATTGTACTTGTATTATAATCTCTAAGTAATACTTTTTCTTCAAAAAAGTCTAATAATTGTGCTTTTCCTGTCATTGGATTTTTCATACCATAATTAGTAAACCATCCTTGAGTTCTTTTATCTGTTTCAAAAAATGGAATTGTGCCATTTGAATATAGATATAAATATTTTGAGTCATAATCCAAATTTTCTGTATCTAATGCAATTCTAATATTTATGTCATCCTTTTTGGCAAATTCATATTTATCATTATGTCCTAAATTAGATTGTGTAACTATTACATCATATTCATCACTATAATCATATCTAAATGTGTATTCTGACTGAACTTCTGAATATACCTCTGCTCTCACCATATGATCAGTTACCTTTGGAATTTCAAATTGCATATCACCTGGTTGGCTTAAAGTTTCTTTATAAACTTTCTCTAATTCTTTCATTTTGGCTTCATAATTATCATCATTAGATTCTGTTCTATATGACATTACTGTTCTTCCATTTTTTAAAATTATATATGAACTTCCATCTTTACAAACTAATGCAATATAAAAATCTTTATCATATACATTTATTTTAATAAATGGACTTGCATAATCATATTCAAAATTATACTTAATATCAACACTTTCACCATATTGATTTACATACCCATATTTTCCATCTTTTTTAATATTTATATATGGATCTGTAATATCTAATTCTGTTATATATTTAAAATAATCTACTTTGTATGCTGTTTCATCCTTATTTTCTTTATTTTTGATATTTTCACCTATATCTGCATATTTAAACGAAACTATTCCTATAATACATGTTACAGAAATTACAACAATTGCAATTGATATTGCAGTAGTGCTATTTATTTCAACTAAATTTTCTTTTATACTTTTAAATAATATAATTAATCCTGATATTATATTAAGCAATCCTATACTTGGTTCTTTTATTAATAAAAAGCTTATTGCAAAAGCACCAATTATATAAGATGTATTAAATACTGTATCACTTCTGTGATTATAGCTTTGTATAATATCAATCAAAACTATTGATGCCATTACTATATATATTGCTAATATTAAATTTTTTACAACATAATTTTCCTGAATTGTAAGTAACGTTTTATCTTGTGGAACATATATTGTAAAAAATACAATTAATATTCCATAAAATAAATTCATGAAACCTATGCATAAATTAACGATTTTTCCTCTCATACTTTACCCTCATGAGTTTTATTTCTTTTGTATTTCTTTATATACTATATCATATATTTCTTCGTGAATATCTTCTCTTGTTCTTAATATATTATCTCTAACACATTTAATTTCATTCCAATTATATTTATCTACTAAGCTACATGCAGCATTATACGCATCTTCTAAATGTTTTGGATCTCTTTCATGAATATCTTTTGTAGCTGTGTGAGTAAATTTATTTTCCCTATTTTTTATAAGTTCTTTTACTTTTTCTGGTGGCATATTTAAGAAAAATACTTTTGAAGGAACTGGCAAACTATATAAATTAAATTCTAAATCAAATAACCAATTTAAAAACTTTTCTCTTTCCTTTTCATCTTTAATTTTTCCTGCTTGATGTACCATATTAGCTGTTGTATATCTATCTGCAAGAATTATTCCACCTTCGTCATAATATTTTTTATATTCTTTCTGAAATGTTGCATATCTATCTGCCGCATAAAAGGTTGATGCTATATAAGGACTAACATCTTGTGCATTTTCTCCAAACTCTCCTGATAAATACATTTTTACAAGTGAAGATGATGGACTATCATAATTAGGAAAACTTACAGTTTTATATTCTATTCCTTCTTTATCTAAATGCTGTTTTAATAAATCAAATTGAGTTTGTTTTCCACTTCCATCAGTTCCATCTATTACAAATATTTTTCCCATAATTTTTTGACCTTCCTATTTCTTTTCGATTCTACTAAATAATGGTTCTATATTTTCTAGTTTTAATTCTTTTTCTACTGTTATAAAATTCCAACTACCTTCTGGCAAATTCAAATATTTTCTAATTTTTTTACATGCTGTTGGCATTACTGGTTCAAATAAATTTGATAAATTTGCGATTATTACTGTACATGTATAAATAATATTATTAAATTCTTCAATATTTTCTTTTTTAGCAATCCAAGGTTCTTTTTCATCATAGAATTTATTTCCTAGTTCTACTAGTTCCATCACTCTTTTTACTGCTTCTCTAAATTCTAATTTTTCAATTAATTCTCCAACTTCTTCATAAGTTTTTTCTATTGAATCTTTTATTTTTTCATCTAAATTACCTGCTGGAACTTCTTCTAATCCTTTAAATCTTAATGTTCTATTTACTAGATTTCCAAATTTATTTAAAATTTCACCATTATGTGTATTTTCAAAATCTTCAATTGTAAAGTTTGTATCTTTCTTTTCTGGTCCATTAGATAATAAATGATAACGAAGTGAATCTGAATTATATAAATCTAATGCTTCTAAAGCTGTCATTCCAATTCCTTTGCTCTTAGAAAATTTTTGGTCATTGAAATTCAAATATTCTGCTGAAACTATTGTATCTACTAAGTGATAATTTTCTTCTTGACCTAATAATAGTGCATTTAAAATTATACTATGGAACATTATATTATCTTTTCCATGACACATATATATTTTATTGTTATGTCCTTCTTTCCAAAAATCTTCCCAAGTACAATCTTTTCTTTCTTCGCAAAGTTTCATTGTATTTGTGACATATCCTAAAACTGCATCTATCCATACATACATTTTTTTGTCATCATAACCATCAATAGGAATATCTACTCCCCATGTTAAATCTCTTGTTACTGCTCTATCTAATAATCCTTGTTTTAGATATTTAGTTGTTTCATTTTGAGCATTTATTCTCCATTCTGATTTTACTTTTTCTGTATGATCTTCTATTTGTTTTTGAAATTTTGAAAGAGCCAAATATAATACTTTATTTTCTCTTTCTACAACTTTAGATCCGCAATCTATACAATTACCATCCATTAGTTCTTTACCTGTTGGAACATGAAGACAGCTATCGCATTGATCGCCTTTTGTTTCAGCTCCACATTCTGGGCATTCTAAAATAATCTCTCTGTCTGATAAAAATTTATTACAATGTTCGCAATAAGCTTGTGGTTCTATCTTTTCATAAATATATCCATTATCATATAATTTTCTAAATAATTCTTTTACTTTTTCTTTATGATAATCCTCAAATGTTCTTGAATATAAATCATACGAAAATTGATATCCTTCAAACATTCTATTAAATTCTTCATCATATTTACTTGCAATATCTTTTGGTGAACATTTCTCTTTTTTTGCTCTTTCTGTAATTGGAGTTCCATGACAGTCTGAACCTGATACATAAAGAACATTATCACCTTTTAATCTATAATATCTTGCAAGAAAATCTCCTGAAATTAATCCTGCAATGTGTCCTAAGTGCAATGAGCTATTGGCATATGGCCATGCTCCTCCTATTAAAATGTTTCTTTTCATATTACTCTCTTCCTTTTTATTATTCTTGCATCCAAAATGGAAGTCTTCCATCTTCATGAGAATTTCCATGTTGCTCTCTTGGATCCCTATCATCTTTTTCTGTAATCTTCTTTACTCCTGTTGCAATACCAGCAATTGCTACTCCTGTTTCTAGTGCTTTTCCTGCAACTCCAATTACATCTTTTGTATCTTCTTTTACTTCTTCAACACCAGCTTTCTCATAAGTACTTTCAGCTTCTCCTTTGGCATCTTGATATATCTCATCTAAACTAACTCCAGTTTCTGCTTGTAGGTTTCCAATTTCCATTTTATAAGTATCTTGTATTTCAGCAATTTTAGTTAAATAATCTGCCTGACTATTAAATTCTCCTGAATTTAGTTGTTCTAATGCTGAATCTCTTTGCATTTTTAAATACTCAACCTTATTTTGTGCATATCTAAGCATATCAATCTCTGTATTACCTTTTTGAGGATCCATTTCTTGTTTCATTTGTTGATTATTTGAATCTGTATATTCAATATATTGTATATCACTTTTAGTTTTTGTATCATTCACATCTTTTATTGTTTCAGAACATGCGTGTTCTGGAACTAATTCTTCTGCCACTTCATTAACATTATCTTGTTTTTTTAATAATGTACTTCCATCTGTATTAACAATATACCCATCATCTTTATTTAATTCTCCTTCAGCTTTTATAATTAATACAGTTGAGTTTTGCTCTGGTAATTTTTGTCCAAGTAATGCTTCTAGACCTTCTATATCAGTCATGGCTTTAACACCTTTTATCTTATTTTTATCTGTTATACCTTCTGCTTCCATAAATTTTTCTAATGCTTCTTTACTTGTTCCAACAGTCTTAGCAACTTCTTCTAAATCAACTTCTTCCTCTTCTGCTTCTTTTGCATTTTGAGGAGCCTCTTTTCCTTTTACCTTTTCTACATCATAATCTTCTTTTTTTACATCACCTTTATCTTCAACTTCTTGTTTAGTTGGAACTAAATTTTTCTTTACTATTCCTTCAGATAATTCATCTATATTTTCAGGCACAAACATATCTCCTAATCCTAAATGTTTTGCTAATCCTTCTGAAGTAAGCATTTTCTGAATTTCTTTTGGATTTTTCATTATTTCGTTTTTTAATCTACCTGATAATACAAAATTAGCTGATTTACCTTCCTCATCTTTAAGCTCAACTGCCATACTTCTTCCACTCTTATCTACAATCGCCATAACTTCTTGCCCATTTTTTAAAGTTAATGGAATAGTATAAACCTTTTTTAATTCATCAGAATTCATTAATTCCTCCATGCTTAATTTTACACTTGAAGGCTCTTTTGCTTTTCTAAGTTGTAACTCACAAGCTAGTGTTCTCATTTTTTCAAATTCTACACCACAATCATCTAAACTTCTAACTCCTATTTCTGTCATACTAAAGTTCATCGCAGCTTTTGCTTTTAATCCGCATAATTCAACATAAGATAAATCTGTCATTTGTTCCTCCTAAATTTCTCTATTTTACAATTAATAATATTATATAAATATCTTCCAACAATTTCAATATTTTTGATAAAATAAATCGTCGAAAATAAAATTTATTCGACGATTATTTTTTTACAAATCTTTATTATTTTTAGTCTTCGGATATAAATTATCTACAAGAAGTTCTTCTTCTATTCTAGCCTCTTCTATTTTTTTCTCTCGCTCTAGTTCTTTCGCCCTTCTTGCCTCTTCACGTTGTCTATTTTTCTCTTCACGTTCTTTTTGCTTTTTAGCCCTTACTTCCTTTTTTCTTTTTGCATTTTTTTCTCGTTGAATTTTCTTTAAAACTTCTGCTTCTTTTCTTTTTTCTTTTTTTTGCAAGCCATTATCATTTAATTCATCTATTACTATTTCAGGAAACTTTAAATTAAAAGTTTCACCTTTTTTTGCATTTAATTCTTCTTCAACTTCTTTAGAAATTTCTTCAACAGTTTTAACTTTAACTTGCTCAACTCCTATTTTCTTTATTGGATTTATACCTTTTGATTTTTTGTAATACTTTTTACTTTTAGGAAGATTACTTATATCTTCATTAATATAATCTTCTTCTGAATAGTTAGATGTATAATTGATTTCTTCAAAACTTTTTTCCTTTTTTTCAATTCCATATAATTTAGCATATTTACTCATTGCAATTTTATCTGAAAATCTCATTTTACTTGATTTCCATAACAAATCTATATTATATTCAATTTCTATTTCAGCATTATACAATTCTTCTTTTCTTAATTTTTTACATCTTTCAATATAACTCTTTCTGCTTTCTCCTTCATTTCTAGGATAATCTTTTGACATACAAAATATATATGATTCAGCTTTATTGGATGTCATCTTTTCTTCAAGCCATACATGATCATCATAATCATTTAAAGTTATATATATCATAGGATCTATTCTGCTTACTTGTTTTTTAGTTAATGAATACATTAGCATCAAAGCTTCCATTCTTTTATTAACTAAATATGATGAATAATTAGCTTTTATAAAACCATCTGTTGCATCTAATCCTCTTACTAATTTTTCTGTATAACAAGTTTTTGAAAATGCTCTACACAATTCATTATTTGCATCTACAATAACTAATACTACATTTTCAGAATCTTTTTTTATTTTTTTTGTTTCAACATTATTAATTGATTGTATTTTTTCCTCTTCATTTTCATTAGCTTTTTCTTTTGATGATATTTTTATTTTTTTATAAACCTTTGCAATTTTTATCATGAACTTTTTATAACTTCTCTTTAATCCTTTTTTTATTGACGAAGTTTCTTTATTCGAAAAACTGTTCACATTTTCTATATCTTTTTCTACATGCTCTTCTTTTAAATCTTTTTCTACATGCTCTTCTTTTAAATCTGTTTCTTCAATCACTATAATATCTTGTTCTTCTGAAACTTCTGTTTCTTTTTCATCTATTATATCCTTTTTTGTTTCAATCAATTCTTCTGTTTCTTCTTTTGTTTCAATATTAGATTCATTTTTTTCTGCTATTTCTTTATTTGTATTATTATCTTCATTTTTACTTATTGATGGTATATCAACCACTTTTGTAGCAGTTTCTTCTTTTTCTTCAAATTTTGACTCTTCTAATAATTTTTGTTTTCTGTTTTCTCTTAATTTTAATATATAATTTTTTACTTTCTCTTTTAACTTTTCTAATATTTTATGATTTACTTTTTCTTTAGTTTTTACTTTGTTTAAAATTACACCAATTATTCTTCCACCAACATTTTGAATATCTCTTTTTGTCTTCCATAAATCATCTTTTTTGGTTTTCTTTTCATGTGTTACTATTCCTATTGAATTAACTTGTCTTGAAAGAATTAAAGAATCTATATTATTTAAAATTTGTGGTCCATCTAATATTATTACATCATAAAATACACTTAAATCTTTAAGCATCTCAGCAAGCTTAGGAGAACTTAATAGTTCAGATGAATTTGGTGGTACTGTACCTGATGTTATAATATTTAGATTTTTTATATTAGTTTCTTTAATAAAACTATTTATTCTTTCATTTATCTCTATACCTGATGAATCTAAATTTGATAAAAAATTAGAAAGTCCAGTTTCATTTGGTATATTAAAAATATTTGATTGTACTCCTGATATTAAATCAGCATCAATTAAAATAACCTTTTTGTTTACATTAGCATAACTTACTGCTAAATTTGCTGATACATAACTTTTTCCTTCTTTTTTTGAAGGACTTGTTATTAATATAATATTTTTAGATTTATTATTTACATTTAAAAATTGAATATTTGATCTTAATTGTTTAAATGCTTTATTCGTTAATGTTTTTTGACTTTCAGATTCTATAATTTTTATATTTGATTCTTTTATTGATGGAATTGAAGCCAAATTTTTCAAAGATAAATTACTTTCTATATCTTTACTATTTTTTACATTTTTCTCGAAATAAATTAAAACTATTATATATATAAAATCAATTATTGCACCAATCAATATTGCTATTATTCCAAAGAATACAATTGATATAGTTTTATTAGAATTTACTATGTGTGATGGATCTACTATATATACTTCTGTATCTTTATACATTGATTTTACTTTATTTGAAAATAGTTCAGTAATTTCATTATTAACTTCTAATGATTCTTCTTCATTTAATGTCTTTACTCTTATTTGAAAAGTATCTGAATCAGATATTCTTTTTACCACAATACTTCTTTTATTTATTTGTGAATTTATAGTTATTCTTTCTTTTACTTTTTCTATGCTAGAATCGCTTTTAATTAACTCTTCTAAAGTTGATATTAAATTATTGGTTAATTCAACATTTCCAGTATTTTCTATTCTTCCATCTGCTTCTTGAACTTTTATTAACATTACAGAAGTTGAAGAGATAAAAGTTTGGGGTACAAAAATTACTGCATACATAATTCCTATTAACATACAGATTAAAATAACACCAAAAATATATATTTTATTTTGCTCTAATTTCTCTAAAAATAACATAATATTTCCTCACTAAACAAAAAAGATACAAAGAGAGCTCACTCATTTGTATCTTTAGTAAAATATTCTTTGAGATTATATCAAATTTTCCAAACAATTTCAATACTTTCAAGATATTTATTAAACTTTTATAAAACAAAAAAGCACACTATATAAGTGTGCCTTGTTATTTAAAATTAAATATTATAATCAGAAACCTTTTTATAAGCATAAACAGCTGAAGCTACAAGAGCTACTACAATAAATACTACAGTTCCATTTGTTCCAGCATAAGGTAATTTACTTTTCTTTGTGCTGTTTGTTGAAGTATTAGATTCATTCTTATTTGTGCTATTAGAATTTGTATTAGTATTGTTACTAGCTTTATTTGTATTTCCTGCTTTATTATTTGCAGAATTCTTTGTCGCACCTTGTTCCTCTGTTGCCTTAGTATTATCTGTTGCTTCGTTTGTTAAAGCTGAATTTGTACTAGAATTTCCAGGTTTTATTGTAACAGCTGGTGTTGTTGCTAAAGAATTAACATTACAAACAAGTGATACTGTTACTAAAACAATGATTAAACTAACTAATAATTTTACTTTTCTTAATTTCATCTTTCTTCCATCTCCCTATTACTTAACATCTGTTCATATTATAACACATACAAAATTTTTAATGCAAGTTTTTTTTACATTTTTTTCATTTGTAATACTAATGTAATATTAAACATTAAATCTAAATAAAACAATATCTCCCTCTTGCATTATATATTCTTTACCTTCTTGTCTAACTAATCCTTTTTCCTTTGCTTGTACCATTGAACAATTAGCTTTATTTATTAAATCATCAAAAGAAATAACTTCTGCTTTTATAAATCCTCTTTCTATATCTGAATGGATTTTTCCAGCTGCTTGTGGAGCTTTTGTTCCAATTTTTATTGTCCAAGCTCTAACTTCAGGTTCTCCTGCAGTTAAAAATGACATTAATCCTAATAATTTATAACTTGCTTTGATTAATTTATCTAATCCAGATTCTTCTAATCCAAGTGCTTCTAACATTTCAGTTTTATCTTCTTTTTCTAATGTGCTTAATTCTTCTTCAATTTTTACACATAAAGGAATTACATCTGCACCTTCTTGCTTTGCATATTCTATAACTCTTTTTACATTTTCATTATCTTGTGGATTTTCTAATTCATTTTCTGAAACATTTGCAACATATAATGTTGGTTTCATTGTTAATAAAAATCTTTCTCTTAAAACATCTTTTTCTTCATCAGAATATTCTAATGTTCTTGCACATCTTCCTTCTTCTAATGTTACTTTAACTTTTTCTAAAGTATCAATTTCAAATTGATATTTTTTATCTGCTTTTAAAAGTTTCTTAGCTCTTTCTAATCTTTTTTCTATTGTTTCCAAATCAGCAAAAATTAATTCAAGATTTATTGTTTCAATATCACGAATTGGATCTATACTTCCATCAACATGAACTATATTTGAATTTTCAAAACATCTAACAACTTGAACTACACTATCTACTTCACGAATATGTGACAAAAATTTATTTCCTAAACCTTCTCCTTTGCTTGCTCCTTTTACAAGTCCTGCTATATCAACAAATTCTACAACTGCATTTGTAACTTTTTCTGGATTATAAATTTCTGCTAATTTATCAATTCTTTCATCTGGAACAGCAACAACACCTACATTAGGTTCTATTGTACAAAAAGGATAATTTGCACATTCTGCACCAGCTTTTGTTATACTATTAAATAAAGTACTTTTTCCAACATTTGGAAGTCCTACTATTCCTATTTTCATTTTTTCCTCCATAAATAAGTTTGGAGCCCACTAGCGGACTTGGCGAGCCGCGTCCTAAAAACAGTCTACTAGACTGTTTTTGCCTCATTATATGGAGGCCGTCCTTTTCAAGTCCGTTAATGTTCTCATTATAATCTTGGAGCCCACTAGCGGACTTGAACCGCCGACCTCTTCCTTACCAAGGAAGTGCTCTACCACCTGAGCTAAGAGGGCATAATTTGTAACAGAACTAGTATAACATTATTATATATTTTTTTCAACATCTAATTATTAAATTAATTGCAAAAACGTCACAGTTTAACTGTGACGTTTTCTCTTTTTTCCTTATTTAAGGAATGTTATTACATGCACTTTCTGTACTTCTTCTTTTCTGAAATCCAATTCAAAAACATTTTTGGGCAATTCTTCAATGTTAAGCCAGTCAAGACTATATGCTCCACTATCTTCTCCTGTAATCTTATTAAATGGTTTCACATAGTATTCCTTCTCAGATGAAAACATTGTGTAACCAACATTTTCCTGTGAGCCAAATAAAATCACTGATTTGTTAAACGCTCTGGGAAAAGTAGTATTGGCACTTATTCGCTGAACTCTACGTATTTTTCCAGTCATGACATCTAAAATGTAATATACTTGTTTTATATACTGTGTGTGGTCTTTGTGATATATGGCATATTCTGAAACACGAACTGTTCCAATAGAAAATCCAACTTCGATTTCATTATTATTACGTGCCAGTATTTTAAAGTTTCTTAAACCATTACCTTTTTCACAGACAATAAGCACTTTAGAATGACCATATGTTTCTATCTTTTCTTTCCGATAATACCAGTACATATTGTACACCTCCTGTATTTTTATTTTTTAATTATATACTGTTTTTTAAATTATGTCAACTTAAAAATGGATTAATTATAAAAGAGTAAAACTTTAAAAAAATTCTAAAGTTTTACTCTTCATTACTTAAACATTTTATTGCTTTTTTTCTTATTCTTTGTATTGCATTATCTATTGCTTTTACAGGAGAATCTAGTTTATTTGCTATATCTATATAGCTTTCTCCTTGAATATATCTATTTAATACTTTCTTTTCAAAAGAACTTAGATTTTGATCTATTTTACTTTCTAAAAATTCTCTATATTCTCTTTTAGTTATTGTTTCTAAAGGATCTTCTACAATATTAGCATCTAAAATATCTATGACTTCTGTATCTTCATTTTCATTATATGCTGTAATATTTAGTGAAAAATATGAATTTAAAGGCATATGTTTTTGCCTATTAGAAGTTTTTATAGCTGTAATTAATTGTCTTTCAATACATAAATTTGCAAAAGTTTTAAAAGAAATGTTTTTTTCTAAATCAAATGATTGTATTGCTTTAAAAAGCCCAATCATACCTTCTTGAATCATATCATCACTTTCTGCTCCTATTAGGAAAAAACGATTTGACTTCATTGTAACTATATTTCTATATTTTTCCAATAAGTAATCTTGCGCATCAACATCACCTAATCTAATTTTATTAATTAGGTCTTCATCTGATAAGTTTTCATATTTATTGTTAAAGGTGTATGCGTTTGTGTACATATTTGTCCTATTTGACCTCCTAAAAATGCTTTGTAAAGCTATTATATGTGCATTAATTAATAAAGTCAATACTAAAAATATTAATTTAGATAAAAAAAAGTAGAGCAATGCTCTACTTTTTTATTTTGCATAATCAATTACTCTAGATTCTCTAATTACATTTACTTTTATTTGTCCTGGATATTCCATTTCATTCTCTACTTTTTTAGCAACTTCTCTAGCCATTATAACCATATCAGCATCTGAAACTTTATCTGGTTTTACTATTAATCTAACTTCACGTCCAGCTTGGATTGCAAATGATTTTTCAACACCTTCAAAAGAATCTGCTATTTCTTCAAGTTTTTCAAGTCTCTTGATATATGATTCTAATGTTTCTCTTCTAGCACCTGGTCTTGAAGCAGAAATTGCATCAGCAGCTTGTACTAAAACCGCTTCTAAAGTAAGAGGTTCAACATCTCCATGATGAGCTTCAACAGCATTGATTATTGTTTGATTCTCTTTATACTTTTTAAGAACTTCAACACCTAATTCAACATGTGTTCCTTCCATATCATGGTCTAATGCTTTTCCTAAATCATGTAATAAGCCTGCTCTTCTAGCAATCTTAGAATTAATTCCTAATTCTTCAGCCATTATTCTAGCCAAATTAGACACTTCTATTGAGTGATTTAATACGTTTTGTCCATAACTTGTTCTATACTTTAATTTTCCAATTAATTTTATTATATCTGGATGAAGGTTATTAACTCCTGTTTCTAATGCAGCTCTTTCACCTTCTTCTTTAATAATAGTTGCAACTTCTTCTTTTGCTTTTTCAACCATCTCTTCAATTTTGGCTGGATGAATTCTACCATCTTCAATTAATTTTTCAATAGCAATTCTAGCAACTTCTCTTCTTAATGGATCAAATCCAGAAATAATAACTGCCTCTGGAGTATCATCAATTATTAAATCAATACCTGTAAGTGTTTCTAAAGTTTTTATATTTCTACCTTCTCTACCTATTATTCTTCCTTTCATTTCATCACTAGGAAGTGAAACAACTGATACTGTTGTTTCTGAAGTATGATCAGCAGCACACTTTTGTATTGCAAAACTTACTATTTCTCTAGCATTTTTAACAGCATCTTCTTTAGCTTTTGCTTCTAAATCTCTAATTAATTGTGCTTTTTCTTGAGAAATTTCTTTATCTAAATCTGATAATAATTGTTGTTTTGCTTGGTCTTGAGTTAATCCTGAAATTCTTTGTAATTCCTCCATTTGCTTTTCATAAACTTTTTCTAAGTCTTGTCTTTTTTGCTCGTTATCTGCTAATTTTCTTTCTAAATCTTTTTCTTTACTATCATAAGCAGAAACTCTTTTTTCTAAATTTTCTTCTTTTTGAATTAATCTTCTTTCTTGTGCTTGAATGTCGCCTCTTCTTTCTTTAATCTCTAAATCTAAATCATTTCTTATTTGTAAAACTTCTTCTTTAGCCTTAATCAATTCTTCTTTTTTTAGATTTTCAGCCTCTATTTTTATGTTTTCAATTAATCTTTTAGCTTCGTTTTCTGCACTTTGAATTTTAGATTCTGCAATTTTTTTTCTTATAAAAACACCTATTGGTATAAAAATTACAGCAGAGATTAGAAAAGTGGCAACAATAATTAATGTTATTTTCATAATTACATTTACCTCTTTCTATTAAATTTTCAATGTACAACAAAATTATTTCATAAATTCAATTAATTATTTATATAATTTATATTGTATTTTTTCCTACATTACTATTTTATATGTATTATTGTAAACTGTCAAGTTTTTTAGGTATAAAAAGATTAATTAATATTAACATTACTCTTCAAACATCTTATGAATTGCTTTTTTATAAATGTTTTTAGAAATTTCATATCCATTTGGAATTACTTCTGAAAATTTATTCATACATACACTTCCATTAATTTCCATAACAAGAATTTTTTTATTAGAAGTAAGTGCAATATCTATACTGGCAAATTTGATATTCATTACTTTTCCTGCAAGTAATGCTACTTTCTTTATTTGCTCTATATATTCATCATTTTCATCAATTACAATTGGAGTTGCTCCATTACTTAAATTATGTTTCCAAGATATTGTAATTTCCTCCTTATTCTTAGGAACATAATCCATATCCAAATCATTTATAATTTCAATATTTATATTATTATTTTGATTTTTTTCATTTATTAAATCTAATAATTTTCTTTTACCATCACCTATTACTGATGGCTTTTTCTTTTTATAAATATACAAAATTTCATTACACAAATAAATTGCTCTATACTCATAATCTATATCTATATAAGGACATGCACTTAAAGTATCCTTATTTGATTTGAATAATTTATTAACAGTATCTTCTATTTCTTGCTTATTAGAGCAAAAATATACATCTTTTCCTTCACATGATTCATTTGCTTTTATAACAACTTTATTGTTATTTTCTAAGAGTAATTTTTCTGCCTCTTTAATAAAATCTTCACCATAAAATTTACTTCTTGTTGTTGGATTAAATATCATTCTATGCTCAATTGTTGGAACATTATTAGATTTTAAAACATCATATGTAGCAAATTTATCATGTGCTATATTATATGAATTAGCTGAATTTAAGTCTAATTGATAACTCATTATATAATGCGTTTTATCACCTTTTTTTAATTCCCTTATCCAATTATAAGAAATTCTTTTTTGCTCTATATTTTCTTCTTTACATATTTCATCAATTATTTTAAAAAATGGTTTATTTTGTTCCATAGTCTCTGCCTTTCTGGTTAAATAATTTTGCAAAATAATTTAATTTGTTTTTTATTTATATATTTTCTTATGATTAATATTCCACATAAAAATGCTGTAATTAATATAATTTCAGATAGTGCTTTTTCTAAAAATCCACATACTCCTATAATAATTCCAGATTCAACAGCTATAATTATAAATTGGAAAAACATATTAAAATTTTGTTTAACAACTGCATATTCTGTTGTCCAATCTAATTTAGGATTTTTCAAATCAATTAAAATCATCAAATAATTATTAAAAATATTAGCAAGCATAGCTGTAATAAATATGATTATCATGCTACTTATATCAAAACTATTCACTAACACTTTTTCAAATCCTATAACATATATTACAGGAACTATATTTAAAATTATTCCTGGAAGTATTTTATATAGTATTTGCTTATTAATTGATACTGGTATTTGTTTTATAAATGTACTATCTCGTCCATCTCTCGAAATTGCTGTTAATGCTATAAAATTAAATATATACATAATCAGTATTGCAATTAAAGTTACTGCAAATCCTACTTGTGAATTTATATATTCACCAAGATTGTTTGTATATGATATTATTGCTTCTCCACCTGAATCTTTATATGACATAATCACTGGTATTGAAAAAATTATTGGAAATAATAAAGAAGGTAATACACACTGCATAAAATATATAGGATTTCTTACTAGAATTTTAAATTCTTTTTTTACATAAGTTTTCCACAGTTTATCTTTTACAAATACCTTTTCAGCATTTATTGCTTTACTCTTTTTGTTTCCCATAGATATAATTGAAGTTGCTGTTTTTATATAGATTTTAGCAATTAGTAAACACACTATAAAATATACACTAATTGACTCTAAAAATAAAATACACAAACTTTTTATTCCATTAATATTATTATAGTTTTCTACTATTTTTAATGTTGGCTTTATTGTAATAAATAAATTAGATGCATTATTTATCATATTTTCTTTTGAAATAATACTATTAGCTAGTTCTTCATTATTTAAATTTTGATTTCCTCCAGTAGAGCCACCAAAAAATTGAATCATTACTACTAAGAAAAGTGTAATAAAAACAGATAAATATTGTACAACTTCTTTATTTTTTATAATTTTAGTAAATTTCATTACTAAAATTATAACTAAAGCAGATGCTACAACAGGTATAATTGGCAATAATAAAATTATTGATAATCCGTATTATATAAAACAATAATTCACATTTTAGCAATATTCCATATGTAATAAATAATGGAGCTAAAAATACAATAGATATAAAATATTGTGCAATAATTAAACAATTAAACTTTGCCATAATTATTTTTAGTGGACTAATTGGTAATGGTAATAAATTTTCTATATCTTTTGAAAAAAACAATAAATTTAAGCTAGTAAATAATGTTTGAATAATTCCAAGTAAAATACTGGCCGAAAAGCACATTTTCAAAAATAAAATTTCTTGATTTAAAGGTTTTAAGCTTAATATACATATATATGACATATATGCTACAAGTCCACCAATATATGAATATACAAACAAATATAAAATTATTTTTCCAATTTTGCTTTCCTTTTTACTACCACTTTTATTTAAAGAGCTTTTAAATAAAAGTTTTGTAAGTAATAATACATCTTTCATAATTTTACTCCGTAATTTCTAAAAATAATTCTTCTAAAGAAGCATCTTCTTTAAACTTTTTCTTCATTTCTTCATAAGTTCCTACAAAAATTAATTTACCTTTATTTATAATTCCAATTCTATCACACAATTTTTCTGCAACCTCTAAAACATGTGTAGAAAAAAACACTGTGTTTCCAGAGTCTGCATGTTCTCTCATAAGATTTTTTAAATCATGTGCAGATTTAGGATCTAATCCTGTCATTGGTTCATCTAATATCCAATTTTTTGGATTATGTAGCATTGCTCCAATAACAATTATTTTTTGTCTCATACCATGTGAATAACTTTGTATTCTGTCATTCAAATTGTCATACATATCAAATATTTTTGAATATTTCTCAATACGACTTTTTCTATCTTCATTTGAAACATTATATATATCTGCAAGAAAGTTTAAGTATTCTATTCCTTTTAATTTCAAAAATAAATCTGGACTATCTGGAACAAAGCCAAATCTCTTTTTAGCCTCTATTGGATTATCTTTTATACTAATATCATCTATAAATATATTTCCATCATCTATATCCAGTATACCTGTAATCATCTTTATAGTAGTTGTTTTTCCAGCTCCGATTTGGGCCTAAAAAACCAAAAATTTCTCCATTTTTAATATCTAAAATTAAATTATCAATAGTTTTATTCTCTTTTACATATGATTTACTTAAATTTTCTATTTTTATCATATACTTCTCCTTCAAATAAGATTTAGGGATATATTAAAATTTCATAATTTATAAAAATAATGGGACTGTCTTTTATCACTTTTGTGAAATTTTAAGACTGTCCCTAAATTTCATTTTACTTTATTTTAGTTATAATTTTTATAACTTCTGAAACACTCCAAGCTTGTGAAAATGTTCCATTTGCAATAAATGGTGCTTGTGAGTTATAAAGTTCTGAAATACTTCCAATTCCAACATCATTAACTTCATTCTTGAATGTTGAAAATACATTTTTTATAAGTTTTTCATATTCAATTAGCAACTTTTCTTTTTCTAATCTATCTTTTTCGTCATTTATTATATTTCTTAGAGCATCATGATATAATCCAATTGGCCATACCCAAACAACACCTTGATGATATGCAGAATCTCTTTGTACTGGTCCACCTTCATAATATGGTATATATCCATCTTCACCTTTTGCAAGTGTACGCAAGCCATATCTAGTAAGTAATTTTGTTGTACAAGTTTTAAAAATATTTTTTCCAATTTCTGATGATGGTTTAATTACTGGATATGTCGTAGAAATACTAAATAATTGATTTGGTCTAATTTTATTATCACCAATAACATCATATAATGCTTTTTTCTTCTTATTATAAAATTGATTTTGAAATTCCTTCTGATGTTTCATTGCTAACTTTCTATACATATCAGAAAAATCTTTTTCATCATATTTTATTGCTAAGTTTTCTAATGTTTTTAGAGCATTATACCAAAGAGCATTTAACTCTACTACTTTACCATTTCTAGGTGTAATTGCAACATTACCAATTTTAGCATCCATCCAGGTATTTTGAGTAGTTTCTGTACCTGATGATAATAACCCATCTTCATCAATATAAATATTATTATCATCTAAATTTATTCCATTCATATAATTTTTTATTATATCTTTTAAATGTTCATAAATATTTTCTTTTATAAAATCATAGTCTTTTGTATATTGCAAATATTTATTAACTTGTTCAAAAAGTAAAAGTGATGCATCTGCACTATTATACAATGGCCTGTTATCAAATCCTGAATAACCATTTGGGACTAATCCACATTTAATATCTCTTGTAAATGTAAGTAATATTTCTTTTGCTAAGTCATATCTTTTAGTTATCAAAAGCAATCCTTCATAAGCAATAAGCGTATCTCTTCCCCAATCTAAAAACCAAGGAAATCCTGCAATAATAGAATGCGTTCCAAATGCCTGTCTTTTAATTACAAAAGAGTCTGATGTAACAATTAAGTTCTTTAATAGTTCATTCAAGTCTTTTTCATTTTTAGTAAGTTTAGCTTTTTTTATTAAAAGATTTGAATCATCTATAATATTTTCTAATCTTTGAATTTCATCTCTAATTACTTTATTACTATCAACTTGTTCAGTATTATCCTCAAGTGAAGCTACAAAAGTAATTTCTTTTGATTCTTTTGCTTTTACTTGTATTTCATACCTTCCAGGAACAATTAAATCTTCTTCTGCATCAAATCCTCTTTCATCTTCTTTTAAGTAATACATATTTTTAAATACATCATTTTGATGTTCAATATAAATACTATCATTTACATATGTATATATTGGTACACTAGCATTTCCATCAATTTCAATTCTAACTTTAGAATTATCTATCTTTTGTTTTAATGAAAATTGATGATTTGGTGTCATATAATGAAAATCTCTAAAATTTAAAACTGGTGCTAATGTTAGTTTAAAATCATTTTTTCCATTTTTAATTTTATATTGAACTACAACTGTATTTCTTCCATAAATCATGGAAATCGTTTTTACTATTTTTATATCTTTAAATTTATAAGTAAATATTGGTAAATATTCTTTTTCAAAACTGTCTAAATATTTATAACCATCTGAAATATAATTTTTACATACATTTGTATATAAATTATACTCTTCTCCATTTACTTCTACTTTTTCATCCAATTTAGAAATCAATAAATGTCTTTGAGCAGGTTGCATTAATGGTGCAACTAAAAGTCCATGATATCTTCTAGTATTTGCACCTACAACTGTTGATGAGCAAAATCCTCCTAAACCATTTGTTATAATCCATTCTTTATTTAAACACTCTTTTAAATCTATCTTTTTTTTACTTATTTTCATTTGTACTTTTCCTTTTCTTTGCTTTTTATAATATATAAAAATTATTGTTTGTTTTTATTTTTATTTAAAGATTCTCTTTTAGTATTTTCCATTTTCTCTATTTCTTTAGCCAATTTTCTATTTTCTGCAATTTTCTTTTCTGTATTTTTTATTGAACTAATTCTATCCATATATTTTTCGTTAAATTTACTTTTTTTCTTAGCATCATGTGTTTTTTTGTTTTTTAATGAAGGTTTTTTTGAAACTTTAACTAAACGCTTTTCATTTTGAGCGATTAACTTTTTCTGTTCTTTTAATACAGATTGTAATAATAAATATTCAGTATTATTCTGCATATCATGGAATTTCAAATCATTGCATATCATTTCAATTATAGTTGCTGCTATAACTTCTGGATTATGACGAACTCTTCCATCTTTAATTGAAGACATATTTCTCTGAATAATTTTAATATTATAATTACTTAATTTCTTATTATCTATTTCAACTAAATCTGCACCTTCTTTATTATACTTTCTTATATATTCAGGCACAACTTCACCAGTATCTGCTAAACAATAATCTATTATATCTGTACCAACATGTTCTTTTATTGCTCTAAAATGCTCTGATAAATCATAATTATCTGTTTGACCTGGTTCAGTCATAATGTTTGAAATATAAAATTTCATTGCTTTGCTATCTCTTATTGCTTTAGAAACATTTTTTACAAGTAAATTTGGTAATACATTTGTATATAAACTTCCAGGTCCAATAATTATAACATCTGCATCTTCAATAGCTTCTATAACTCCTGCTGCTGGTCTGCAATTTGAAGGTGCAATATAAATCCTATTTATTTTTTCAACCTTCTCTGCAACAACCTCTGGTATTCTATCTTTTTGCTTTATTGTAGTTCCATCTGCTAATTCAGCACAAATTGTGATTTCATCTAAAGTTACTGGAATTACTTTTCCATTAATATTTAAAACTTCTGTACTTTTAGCAATTGCTTCTGAGATATTTCCATATATTTCATTCATTGCAGTTAAATAAATATCTCCAAAATTCAAACCTATTAATCTTTCATTTCTAAAATTTAGATTCATAAGTTTTCTCATAAGTTCATCTTTATCAGACATTGCAATTATACTATCTTTTATATCTTTTAATGGTAATGTATCTAAGGCTCTTCTTGAATCTGTTGAAATATTTCCATAATCTGACATAGTAACAATTGCTGTTATATTATTTGTATATTTTTTAAATCCTTCTATAACTGTATTTAGTCCTTTTCCACCACCAATTACAACAACTTTTGGACCTTCTTCATATACTTTTTTATTAAATATTAATGATTTTATATTTAATTGGGCTTTTTTACCCTTTTCTGTTGAAGTGTTATTTGCTTCAATTATTATCTCTAAAGATCTTTTTTGTATAAAAACAACACTCACAACTATTGAAATAAAACCAACAACAAATATTACTATTGTTTTTCCTAATTCAAAAAATGTAATTTCTTCTGATACTAATATTTTTGCAATACCATAACAAACAAGTACTATACCAAACAAAATTAAAAGAATCCATCTTTTAACTTTGGTACTAGCTTTAAACCATTCAAAAAAAGATTTCATTATTTTTCATCTCCTAATACTATTATTTCTAATTCTATGTCTACATCAAATTTCTTTTTAACTTCACATTTTATATGTTGGGTTAAATTTAAAATATCATTTGCTGTTGCTTTGCCTTTATTTATTATAAATCCAGCATGTTTTATTGATACTTCTGCATCTCCAATACTATAACCCTTTAAACCACATTCATCAATTAATTTGGCTGTTATATAGCCCTCTTTTCTTTTAAAAGTACTACCAGCATTTGGATATTCTAAAGGTTGTTTTTCTTTTCTTAGCTTTGAATATTCTTTTATCTGATTCTCTATTTCTTCTTTATTTCCTTTTTCACCTTTAATTGTTGTATCGATAATTATTACATCTTTTAGATTTGCGAAAACACTATTTCTATATTCAAATTTATGTTCATCTAAATTTAATGTTTTAATTTTTCCATCATAAGTCATATACCTAGATTTAACAACAACATCCTTCATTTCTTTCCCATAAGCTCCTGCATTCATACGAATTGCTCCGCCTACAGTTCCTGGAATTCCAGATAGAAATTCCAATCCAGAAATCTCTTCTTTAGTTGCAATTAATGCTAATGTTGCAAGTGACATTCCTGATTCCACAGTTAATTGAATTTCGCTAGAACTTCTTTTAATTTTAAAGTTATTCAAATTAAGTTTTATAACAAATCCTCTAATTCCACCTTCTCTAACTAAAAGATTAGTTCCATTCCCAACAATTGTAATTGGTATTTTATTTGATTCTGCAATTTTCAAAACATTTTTTAGTTCTTGAACAGAATTAACAACTATATAATAATCTGCAATTCCTCCAATTTTAAAAGAAGTATGTTTTGACATAGGTTCATTTTTTAAGATGTTCTTACTATTTATAACATCTTGTAATATTTTTTCAACATCTTCCATTTTGCCATTCCCTTCTGACGATATTTTATTTTATAAAACATAAACATATACTATCATTTTTTTAGAATTTTTACAATATAAAAATTACTATTTTGTTAGTAAAAATATATAGTATAAAATAAATAATAATTTACCAAAAGAACAAAATAAAAAGAAGTAGAATTAACCTCTACTTCTCAACTATTTTTACTAATTTAATGTATTAGAAGATACTTCTTTTATATTAATATCTCTAACGTGTTCAATTTTTTCCCATGTTGTAGTTGGTTTTATTAAACATTTTATATTTATTAAAATCCATGATCCTAAGAATAATGGATAACAAAAAATTCCTTTTATCATTGGTCTGATTTCCTTCTTCTCTAATGCCATTATTAACGTTCCTGTAATTACTGGAAGAATAAATGTTGCAATTAAATATCTTGAAAAATTCCCAACTAAATCAGCAAATGTCATTTCAGCACCTAAATATAATAATGTATTTATTCCTAATAAAAGAAATGTTAAAAGCATCATAGGTATACCAAACATATATAATAATCCATCAAAATTCATTAATGTTTTATGCTCTTTTACTCCATTAGCTAATTCTTTTGTGTATCTTTTCATACATTGTAAATGACCAACTGACCATCTTGAACGTTGAGACCAACTTGCTTTAAATGTTGTTGGTTGTTCATCATATACTATTGCATCAACAGCCCAACCTAATTTTCTACCTTGAGCTATATTTATTAAAGAATATTCTATATCTTCTGTTAATGTTTCTGTTTGCCATCCTTCTGGTTTTAATAAATCAAACTTTACCATAAATCCTGTACCATTTAATAATGGTGATAAACCTAAATTATATCTTGCTAAATGGTAAAATCTATGCATCATCCAATAAAATATTGCATATCCTGATGATACCCAACTATCAGTAGGATTTTTTATATCTCTATATCCTTGAACAACTTCTTCTCCTTGGCATAATTTCTTATTCATGTTCTTCAAGAAATTTTTATCTACTATATTATCTGCATCAAATACACACATTGCATCATAATCAGCATTTTCTTCAATTTTCTGTTGTAAAAACCAATTTAATGCAAACCCTTTTGTTTTATGTTCTTCATCAAATCTTTTTAAAACGATTGCTCCTGCATCTTTTGCTATTTTAGCAGTATTATCGTTACAGTTATCTGCAATTACATAAATATCATATAATTCTCTTGGATAATCTTGTTCTTGCAAACTATCTACCAAATTTTTAATTACTGATTCCTCATTATGAGCAGGTATAACTGCCATAAATTTGTGATCTTTTTCAATTAATAATTTCTTATCTTTTAATTTTATTAGTGAGCAAAAACTTACTACTATTTGATATGCCCAATATATAGTTATTATCCATATCAAAGCTTGTTGTAGAAGATATAAATACTTCATTTTTCAACCTCTCTTTATATGTTTTTGGTATGTAATACCATTTTACTATTACACAGTTTCTATTATACCATTTTATGGATTTCATTTCAAGTTTTTTAAGAAAAATTAAGAATTTTGTAGAATCGTGCCTACATTGTATTATAAAGCTTTTTCAAAATTTTATTAGTAAATTATATGCAATTTTTTCAAAATTATCAAAAAAAATTTTTATTTAAGTGAGTATTTATTTTGTCAAATATATTATTCATATACCTATATTTTGATAATAAAAAAGACATTTGAATAAAATAACCAAATGTCTTTTTCCTCTTTACATTTTCTATTCTTTATTTTCAGACTCATTTTCTGTTTCAGAATATAAATCTTTTCTTGTTAAGTTTACTCTTCCTTGATTATCAATTTCATAAACTTTAACAGTAACTTCATCTCCAATTTTTAAAACATCTTCAACTTTATTTATTCTCTCTTTTGAAATTTTTGAAATATGAAGTAATCCTTCTTTTCCACCACCTAAGTCTACAAAAGCACCAAATGTAAGTATTCTTGTAACTTTACCAGTGTAAATTCCATCAACTTCGATTTCTCTTGTTATATCATCAATAATTGATTTTGCTTTGTAAGCGCCCTCAATATTATCTGAATAAATAAATACAGATCCATCTTCTTCAATATCAATTTTTACTCCAGTTTCTTCAATTATTTTATTAATAACCTTTCCACCTGAACCAATAACATCTTTAATTTTATCTGGATTAATTTTCATATTAATAATCTTTGGAGCATATTTTGAAATTTCTTTTCTAGGTTCTGCTAGTTGTGGAGCCATAATATCATCTAAAATATATCTTCTTGCTTTTGCTGTTCTTTCAAAAGCTTCAGCTATAATTTCATAACTTAATCCATCAACTTTAATATCTACTTGGATAGCTGTAATACCATCTCTTGTTCCACCAACTTTAAAATCCATATCTCCAAAGAAATCTTCAATTCCTTGAATATCTGTTATAACAACATATTTTGAAGGATCATTTTCATCTGTAATTAATCCTGTTGAAATACCTGCTACTGGTTTCTTAATTGGAACACCAGCATCCATTAATGCAAGTGTTGATGCACAAATACTTCCTTGAGATGTTGAACCATTTGAGCTTAAAATTTCTGATACAACTCTTATTGCATATGGGAATTCTTCTACTGTTGGTAATACTGGAACTAATGCTTTTTCAGCTAATGCACCATGTCCAATTTCTCTTCTTCCTGGACCTCTTGATGATTTTGCTTCACCAACACTATATCCTGGGAAGTTATATTGATGCATATATCTTTTTGATTCTTCTGTATCTAATCCATCTAGCATTTGTTCTTCACTTTTCATGCCAAGAGTTACAATTGACATTACTTGTGTTCTACCTCTATTAAATAAAGCACTACCATGAACTCTAGGAATTAAACCAACTTCACAAGATAAAGGTCTTATATCATATATACCTCTACCATCAACTCTTTTTCCTTCATCTAAAATTAATTTTCTAACTGTTTTCTTTTCTAATTTGTATAAAGCATCTGCTATTGCTTTACTATCTTCTTCTAATTTTTCTTCTCCGTATTTTTCGCCATACCAAGATTTTACATCTTCTGTAAGCTTGTCTATCTTTTCATCTCTTTCTGGTTTATCTGGTGTTTGAACATCTTGTTTCATTCTTTCTGAAAATTCACCAGCTACAATATCATATACTTCTTCATTTACTGCAAATGATGTATACTCAAATTTTGGTTTACCAATTTCATTTTTAATGTTTTGAATAAATTCACAAACTCTCTTAATTTCACCATGAGCCATTTTTATTGCTTCTAACATTGTATTATCTGGTATTTCATCTGCACCAGCTTCTATCATTGCTATTTTATCAATTGTTCCTGCAACAGTTAATGTTAATCTACTTTCTTCTCTTTGTTTTTCTGTTGGATTAATTACTATTTGATCATTTACATATCCAACTGCAACAGCAGCTGTTGGTCCACCAAATGGAATATCTGATATTGATAATGCAGTAGATGTACCAATCATTGCACATACTTCTGGTGAACAATCTTGTTCTACTGATAATACTAAACAACTAACAACAACATCATTTCTAAAATCTTTTGGAAATAATGGTCTTATTGGTCTATCAATTGCTCTTGCTGTTAATATTGCCTTATCTGTTGGTTTTCCTTCTCTTTTTGTAAATCCTCCTGGAATTTTTCCTACTGCATATAATCTTTCTTCATAATCTACTGAAAGTGGGAAAAAATCTATTCCTTCTTTTGGTTCTTTTGATGCTGTAACATTTACAAGCACAGTAGTTTCTCCATATTTTACTAAAACACTACCATTAGCAAGTCCTGCCATTTTTCCGTTTTCAATTGTAAGAGTTCTTCCTGCTAACTCCATACTATAAGTTTTAAACATTTTTACATCTCCCTTTTAATTATTTTAGTAATTTATCTGAAATGTAACCTCTACAATATATACTTAATATACATATGTTTCCACTTATATAACAAAATATACATTGTGCAAGCTACTCTTCAAATAAATAACCACATATATTTTACTATAATTAAATTTAAAAAGCAACAATAAGTTTATAATATTATGTAACTCTTCTAATGCATTAACTTTAAAGCACAAAAAAGCCTACACATTAAAGTGCAGGCTTTTAAAATTATTTTCTTAAAGATAATTTTTTAACAATTTCTCTATATCTGTTAATATCTTTTTTAGCTAAGTAATTTAATAGGTTTCTTCTTTTACCTATCATTTTTAATAATCCTCTTCTTGAGTGATTATCTTTTTGGTGAACTTTTAAATGTTCTGTTAATTCAGAAATTCTTTCTGTTAAAAGAGCGATTTGAACTTCTGGAGAACCAGTATCATTTTCCTCTCTTTTATGTGTAGCTATAATTTCTTGTTTTCTTTCCTTTGTCATTTTTCTTTTTCCTCCTATATTTATATTTGCCATATTCTGAGAATAAAGTAGGTTTTTTCCTCTAAACCAAGAATATGGTATTTAACGTAACTATTTTACTACGTTTGTTTCAAAAAATCAAGTATTTTAATTAATCTTTTAATGTTTTATAATTTTTTTCTGTATAATCAATATATAAAACTAACTCAAATATTGCAAATGCAATCATTATGTTTATTATAGATGGTGTTAAAGGAACTCTTCCTATTGAAATACAACTTGCAATAAATAGTTCTGTTAATAAAATTATCCCTGCAATCTTTCCTAAAAGAGTTATTGCATTCATTTTTCTAAATTTGATTATCATATATGCTACTATAACAATTGCTGATATAAATAATGGTACTATATATGGTCTTACAATATCTCTTAATCTTATATTAGGATTTGTTGTTATATTAATTGTTTCTTTTGTGAATGCAGTTCCATATTTTTCATTTACTTTGTTTACTAAATTTTCTTTTTCTTCATCTGTTACAGACTCAACATCAATATTAACAGCATCATCAAATAATTCTATTTTTCTTATTATAACTTTTTTATCATTAAAAACTTCTTTGCAAATACTTTCTATATCTGATATTTCGATTTTCTTACCTATTACTAATTTTATTGTTTCATGTTGTTCATATATTAATGAAACATTAAATCCTTTTAATGCTACAACTATTGCTCCAGCAACAATAATAAGAATTAAACCTAATAATACTATTTTTTTCATTCCACTTAATTTCATATTATCTTCTCCTAAATTTCAAAATCTAAATTAAACCTATAAGGTATATTAGTCCACTATAAACAGCTTGTATTGCTAGTCCCCAAAATAGAACCATACCAATACTACTAATTACAGCACCTGTCATGAAAGTAAATATAATTGCAATTATTGCAACTGGAATAATTGCTAAATATAATTCCTTAATTGTTTCTGTAAATACTAATTTTACATCATCACTTTTCTTTAAATTTTCTAATAATTTAAAAGTAAATAATATATTTATTCCTACTACACCTACAAATGCAATTAGTGAATTTATTGTAATTAATACATTTGTATATCTAAGAGCAAGTGTTAGTATTGCAATATATCCAACATTTAAAATTGCTAATTTAACACCATTTAATTTGTATTTCGAAATCATTATAATTGAAAGAATTACAAATATAATTGCAAATGAAACAATCGCAATCAATTTTACCTCTGAAGTTACTGATGATTGTATATAATTGTCTGCACTTATTTTATAGTTTAATGGTAATGTATCAAGATTTAAAAGTTCTGCAACTCTAACTGTACTAGCATAAGCAACCACAAACTCTTCTTGTTTTTGTGTTGCTTGTCCTAATGGTATTTGTAAAACACCATTAGTTAATTCATCACCAAAATATGTCTCTATTAATTCTCTATCATCAAGTTCAACTGAAACATATTTTGTTGTTGTATTTCCAGCTTCATCAGCTTTACTTACATATGTTTTACTTATTTCTTTTAATTTCTCTGTTCCTTCTTTATCTAATTGAACAATTAAATATACCTGGTATCCAGATTCATTGTTTGTATATGTTGCTGATGCTTGTTTTATATTTGAATTATTTAATAATACTAGACCATTTTGATGATCCACAACTTCAAATTTACCTTCTGTTGCAACTAATGATTCTTGAATTTCTACATTTTCATTATCTGGAACTTCTAATACTAATTCTCCAGTAACATTATCTAATCTAATATTATATTCATATAAATCAATAGTTTCTAATCTCTTTTGAATTATTTTTTTTGTTTTCTCAAAATTTTCAATATTTATATCAGCATCTTCATTTGCTTTTATAACTCTCTTTTCTTTTGTATAATTTGCTAATATATCATCTTCCTTATTTTCTTCAGATTCAACTGGCGCTTCAGGTTGTGTAACTTCTGTTTGCGCATTATCAACTGGATTGTTATTTTCATCTACTAAGCTAATCTCAGGACTACTTGTAGTTTCCTTTTCTTCTGTAACATCTCCTGCATAATTTCCTTCTGAATCTAAATAAATTTCTTTTTCTTCTTCTGATGTATCAAGAACAAATTTTAATTCTCTAATTCCATCTAATTCCATTCCATAGCTAAATTTCTTTAAAACATTTTCCCATACACCTTGTTTTTTTACATATAGTCCACCAAATGCTATTGCTGATATTAAAATTACTATTAATACTACAGCTACTGTTTTAATTCTTTTTAAATTTTTTTCCAAAACAACTACCTCCTATAATAAGTTTGTATCATTAATTATTAATTCAAACCATAAACCTAAATATTTTGCTGCTCTTTTACTCATTTTTGTTCTATCCATAAATATCTCAAAATAATCAATAACTGGACAAATTTTTGTATCTATTTTTAAATTTAAAATAGCTTTTCTTTCTTCAATATCTATTTTTAATTCTGAACTTGTAACTGCATAATTTACTTCATCATGTTTATCAAAAAGACTTCTATCTGTTTTTGAAACTCTACTTCTATGAGCATCAGACTTATCAGCTAATATTAATGCTGCTGATATATCACTAACAGGTGTTCCTGTTGACTCATCATGATTTCCTATTGCCATAATAATTTCTGTTCTATCTTTTACATCCATTCCCATATCTTTCAAAATATTATAAGCCAAAATAGCTCCTGTATGTGCATGATCAACTCTATTTACTGAATTTCCAATATCATGCATATAACCTGCAATTTTTGCAAGTTCAATTCTTTTTTCATCATATCCTAATGATTTAAGAATTTGTGCAGCTCTTTCTGCAACTAAGGAAACGTGTCTTATTGAATGTTCTGTATATCCAATAACATCCATTTGTTTTTGAGCATTAATTATCAGTTCATTAACTTCTGCATTATTTACAACATCCTCAAAAGTTACCATATATCCTCCTTTGCCTCATTATTTATATAAACACTTATGATTGTACTTTTCATACTTGTAAATTGTATATTAAATAATAAAAAATATCAACATATTTTTATCATTTAATTTAAAAATTAACACCTAATATTCCTCCAACTGCTCCTCCTAATATTCCCAAAACTATGAAAATTAATGAATTTATTGTTAAAGAAAAATCTAACAAAATAATACTTGAAAGTATATACAAACATAAAATATAAACGATTCCTAATAAACTACCAAAAATTATGCCTTTCTCTTTTTTATTTTTTGCTATGCAAAATCCTCCTATTAAAATAGAAAATGTAGTAATTCCTATTATAATTGGGTATAACCAACTATCATTTATATTAGTATTACTCATTATAAGTGATAAAACTCCTATTAATACTAATGAAATTACATTTGATAAAACCAAACTTTTTAAAAAATTTTTCATAATAAAACACCTCACAAAAAGAAAAAATCTAATACAATATATTAGATTTTTTCTTTTTTATTCCATTTTATTAATTTTTATTCAATAACAATATCCTCTACTGTATTAGTATTTTCATTTTCTTCATTTACAGTATTAGTATTTTCTGTATTTGAACTATTATTCTTTGTATCTTTTTTATTTAATAATTTTCCTTCTTCATCAAATTTATTCAAATTGTTTTCAATTAAAAATTCTTTTAGTTCAATTGTTTGTTCATTGTATTCCATATAATAGGTTGTTTTTCCACCTTGTGTTATAGCATATATTTTACTATAAACACATGGAACTATTAATCTTTCTTCTACTGTATCAAAAATTCCATATGAATCATTAAAGTTTACAACAATACCTTTTACTCCAACTTCTGGTGGTATTAATAAAACACTTTGCTCATTACCAGCTGTTTTTGAAGATGCAGTTGATTTGTATCCAAAACCTTGCCAATTTGTTTTTTGCAATTCTATACCTTGTTTATTGTATAATCCTACATTTCCATCCTTTTCAACTGGTATGCAATTATCAAATAATACATTTGTACTTTCAATTGGAGTTAATGTAAATTCATCAACAATTTTAGGATCTAACCCAATTTTATCATAATCAGAATGAATTATAACTTGACCTTTTCTACCAACAACACCATAGTTTTGACCTTTTTGTACTAAATAAAATTGTTGTTGTTCCTTTTTTTCTCCTTCATCATTTTCACCAGTACTCTCATACAATAATGAAATTTTTTCATATTCAGATGGTTCTATTATAGTTCCACCTTCAGCATCAAAAAGTCCCATTGTTCCATTTTCAACTGTTATATAAAATTCTCCTACATTTTGAATATATGTTATATCATCATATTTTCTACTTATTATTTCTTGTCTTTTGGCTGTTGAATATACTCCATAATATTTAGATGTATTTCCTATATTAGTTGTTGCAGCTTCTGCATCTCCAACAATAACAATATCATCTAAAGTTGCTCTTAAATTTTCATAGTAACCACTCATTTCTGTATATCCTGCTTTTACCACAGTAGCTTGAGCTGATTGTACAACCATATCTAATGTATATATTTTCTTTCTAAATTCTTCCCAACTAATTTTTACATTAAGCATTTTAGGAACAGAATCTAATGGTACAAATATTCTTCCGTTTACAAACATTATTGGAGTTTCAGTTTTATAAGTTTCTGAGGTATCTGTATCTCCTTTAACAGTTACTGGTATTTCTGCAATTTTTGCATTTGCAGCTAGTTCTATATATTTATCATAACTACATTTTCCAGATGTTATTGCAACAATTTCAAAATCATTTTGCAAATAACAGCTATCTTCATTTTCATTATATTTTTTATATTCTCCTTTAGTATATCTATATCCTAAAGTTTCTGCTAAAGTTCTTATATCTATATAAGTTACACCTTCAATATTTCTATATAAAGAACTATTAAGCTTTGTTGTTTGATTTTTATTTATAAAAAACTTTTCTGTAATTGAATCTTGATAAGATATTATACATATCATAATAAATAGTAATGCTATAAATACACCACATAATATTATCGACAACATTACTCCTCTTCTTTTTCTATCTCTGCTTTCTACTTCTTGATTATAAGAATTGCTTTCTTCTAGATTCATAAATATCTCCCCCTAATTTATTCTTTTGTATATCCGTAATTCTTATAGAATTCATCTCTAAATGTTAATAAATTATCATTCTCTATCTCAATTCTAACTCTATCCATTAATTTAGTCAAGAACCTTAAATTATGTATTGATAATAACCTTACACCCAAAATTTCTTTTGTATTTATTAAATGTCTTATATAGGCTCTTGTATAATTTTTGCATGTGTAACAATCACATTCTGGATCTAATGGGCTAAAATCTTTTTCATATGTAGCATTTCTAACAACTAATTTTCCATGAGATGTCATAGCTGTTCCATGTCTTGCAATTCTTGTTGGAAGCACACAATCACACATATCTATTCCAGCAATTGCTGCTTCTATTAAATAATCTGGTGTTCCAACTCCCATTAAATACCTTGGTTTATTTTCTGGCATTAAAGGTGCTGTAAAATTTAATATATCTAAAAATTCTTCTTTAGGCTCTCCAACACTTATACCACCAATAGCATAACCTGGAAAATCCATCTGTATTAAATCTTTTGCACTTTTTTCTCTTAAATCTTTAAAAAATCCACCTTGTATAATACCAAATAATCCTTGTTTATCAATAGTAGTATGTGCTTCTTTACATCTTTTAGCCCATCTTGTTGTTCTTTCCATAGAATTTTTAGTGTATTCATATGTTGATGGATATGGACAACATTCATCAAATGCCATTATTATATCTGCACCAAGTGCCTCTTCAATCTCCATTGCTTTTTCAGGACTTATAAATTGTTTGCTACCATCCAAGTGTGATCTAAATTCAACACCTTCTTCTTTAATTTTTCTTAAAGCACCTAAACTAAATACTTGAAACCCTCCACTATCAGTAAGAATTGGTCTGTCCCAATTCATAAATTTATGAAGCCCTCCTGCTTGTTTTACAAGTTCATGACCTGGTCTTAAAAATAAGTGATATGTATTTGATAAAATAATTTGGGCTTGTACCATTTCCTTCAATTCTTCTGGTGTCATTGACTTTACAGTTGCTTGTGTTCCAACTGGCATAAATATTGGTGTTTGTATATCTCCATGAGGAGTATGAATTACACCTCTTCTTGCTCCTGATTGTTTACATATATGTAATAATTCATATGTTATTGCGTTTTCCATATTTTCTCCTATCTATAATATAATCATTGCATCTCCAAAGCTAAAGAATTTGTATTCTTTTTTTACTGCTTCATTATATGCTTTCATAATAAAATCTTTTCCTGCTAAACTTGATACTAACATAATTAAAGTTGATTCTGGTAAATGAAAATTAGTAATTAAGCTATCTATACAGTTAAATTTGTAACCTGGATAAATAAAAATGCTTGTATCACCTTCTATTTCTTTAACCATTCCTTTTTCATCTGATACAGATTCTAAAACTCTACATGATGTTGTACCAACAGCAATTACTCTATTTCCATTTAATTTTGCTTTATTTATTTTATCTGCATCTTCTTTTTTTATATAATAATGTTCAGAATGCATTTCATGTTCTTCAACAGTTTCAACTTTTACTGGTCTAAAAGTTCCTATGCCAACATGAAGTGTAACATTTGCAACTTCTACACCTTTTTCTTTTATTTTTTCTAAAAGTTCTTCTGTAAAATGTAGACCTGCAGTTGGTGCTGCTGCTGAACCTTCATATCTTGCATAAACTGTTTGATATTTTTCATTATCTTCTCTAGAAGCTTCTGTAATATATGGTGGTAATGGCATCATTCCTATTTGGTCTAAAATTTCATTGAAAATTCCGTTATATTCAAATTCTACTTTTCTATTTCCACCTTCTAAAATTTCTTGTACTGTTGCTTTTAAAAGACCATCTCCAAAAATAACTTTACTACCTGGTTTTAATTTATTTCCTGGTTTTACCATTGCCTCCCAAGTATCACCTTCAATTCTTTTTAAAAGTAAAAACTGAACATTAGCTCCAGTATCCTTTTTTCCATAAAGTCTTGCTGGTATAACTTTTGTATTATTAATTACCAAACAATCTCCTGGATTTAAGTAATCTATAACATCTTTAAATACTTTATGTTCAATTAGATCTTTATTTTTATCTAGTACCATAAGTCTTGCTTCATCTCTTTTATCATATGGATGTTGGGCAATTAACTCTTTTGGCAATTCATAATTAAAATCAGCGACCTTCATCTACTTTATCCTTTCTTTCTAAAACTAAAGAGTCTTTTCTTTCAAGTGCTTCTAAAACTTTTTTTGCCTCTTCTCTTAAATTTGTATTTTCAGTATTCATAATTACAATATCAGAATTATCTATATAAAAACTAGCTGGCTTTTGAGAACTAAGCCTTGCTATTGCAGTTTGTTCATCTAAACAATCTCTTTGGCAAATTCTTTTTACTTGTAATTCTTTAGTTGCTACTAAAGAAATTACACTATCACAAACTTTATCTAGTCCAGCTTCAAATAACAGTGGTGCATCAATAACTGCATATTTTATTTTAGGTTCTGCAAATGCTTTTATTCTTTCATATATTTCTTTTGTAATATGAGGAAATGTTATTGAATTTAGCTTTTCACGTTCTTTTTCATCATTATAAATTATATGAGCTAAATATCTTCTATTCAAATTTCCATCTTCTTTTAAAACCTCTTTCCCAAAAGCATCTACTACATCTTGTAAATATTCTGTTCCTGGAACAGATAAATCTTTTGAAACTTGATCAGCATCTACTACTTTTATATCATCTCTTTCGTTTAAAATTTTACTAAAAGTTGACTTTCCAGAACCTGATGTTCCAGTAACTCCTAAAATTTTCATATCAAACATCCTCTCCATATTACAATTTTTTAATAGCACTTGTTGCTAAAAAATCGCATCTGTTATTATACTCATTATCGCTATGACCTTTTACCTTTATAAATTCTACTTTATGCTTTTGTACTAAACTATATAATTCTTCCCAAAGTTCTTGATTTTTAACTGGATCTTTACTTGCAGTCTTCCAATTATTTTTCTTCCAATTATATATCCAACCTTGATTAAATGCATTTACAACATATGCACTATCACTATAAATTTTAACTTCACATTCTTCTTTTAATAATTTCAATGCTTCTAAAACTGCTGTTATCTCCATTATATTATTTGTTGTATTCTTATTTGCACCTGAAATTTCTTTTGATGTTCCATTATACATCAAAATAGCCCCCCACCCTCCTGGGCCAGGGTTTCCTGAACACGCTCCATCTGTATATATTGTAACTTTTTTCATAAATTCTCCTATTAAATTGTCTTTTTTATAAATCTATGATATTATACCAGTAAATTTAAAATATTACAATATAGGCGGTGATTTATTTTGGATGGAATATTAGGTATAGTTTCTGAATATAACCCATTTCATAATGGACATATTCATCATTTAGAATTATCAAAACAATTAACTAAAACAGCATTTACTGTTGCTGTAATGAGTGGTAATTTTGTTCAACGTGGTGATACTGCATTAGTTGACAAATGGACTAGAACTAAAATGGCTCTTAAAGGTGGAATTGATTTAGTTTTAGAATTACCTACTGTTTATGCTATTTCAAGTGCTGAAAATTTTGCTGATGGAGCAATAAAAATTTTAAATAGTTTAGGTGTTGTTGATTATCTTTCTTTTGGAAGTGAAATAGGTGAAATATCTCCGCTTAATGATGTGGCATCTATTCTTTATAAAGAACCAAAAGAATTTTCATCTTTAATTACCACACAATTAAAATCTGGTTTATCTTATCCACGTGCTCGTGAAATTGCTCTATCTCAATTTTTTGGAACTTCAAAAAAATATACTGATATCTTAAACAATCCTAATAATATTCTTGGAGTTGAATATTTAAAAGCAATAAAAAAACATAGAAGTCATATAAAACCTTTAACCATAAAAAGAGATTATAGTGATTATAATAGTAAAACAGTAAAAAATGGAATAGCTAGTGCAACTGCAATTAGAACAATGATTCAAAATAATAAAAATGTTCATAGAGTAGTTCCTTTTGAAACTTACGAACTTCTTGATGAAGCAATAGAAAATGGAAAAATAATTCCTGATTTATCTGTATTTGAAAAAGAAATTATATATACTTTAAGAAGAATGACATTATCTGAAATAGCATTACTTCCAGATGTTTCTGAAGGATTAGAAAATAGAATTAAACTTACCGCAAATAATGTTAACACTTTAGAAGATTTAATTTCTAATATAAAAACAAAACGATATACTCAAAGTAGAATACAAAGAATTTTGCTATATGCGCTACTTAACATATCTCGGAAAAGATATTAATGCCTCAAAACGTGTTACTCCTTATATACGTGTTCTTGGATTTAATAAGCATGGTAAACGAATTATTTCCGCTATTGCAGCTGCTAATCCAAAATTAAAAATAATTGTTTCAGTAAAAAAATTCATGGAAAATTCAAATGATAATACATTAAGAAATATGATAGCAAAAGATATTTTTGCTAGTAATATATATACTTTAGGTTATAAAAATGAACCTATTGCAAACTTAGATTATACACATAAAGTAATTGAAATATAAAAATAAAAAAGTGGGCCCTTTGATGAGCCCACTCTTTTTTTCCAATTTACTGAACTTTTGTCTTTAAAATTTCAATCAGCTTAGAAACAGAATTAACTATTTGTTTTATATCAAGCCGATCAACATAGTATTGAACTATATTTGCACGTATTAATTCTACCAATTCTCCACAGCCCTCTTCTTCCTTCAAAAAGGAAATCTGTTCGTTTAACATTCTAATATGGCAATCAATGCACATATAATTAGGGTTTTTCTCAAGTCCATGCTTGATTTGTTTCAGTTTCTCGATATTATTCTTGATTTTGCTTATTTCCATAATAAATCAATCCTTTCTTAATACCTACAAATTGGTTACAAAAATTAAATGACGGGGGAAAAATATCCTCCCCCGCCACAAGGTTTTACTGATCACAAACCTTAGTCTTCTTCCAGCCAGCGTTTTATACCATGTTTGATACTCTTTTCGAACTTTCTGGGAAGTCCTTTGAGATCAGCAACTACGCTGGAGCATTTCGGTGTTTCCTGTTTGATGGCAGCCTGGATTTCCTCGCAGGCAGCTTTGGTTTCCCGACGAATAACTTTGGCAGCCTCGCTACATACTTCTTTGATCTCATCCTGCATTTCCTTGAACACCTCAACCTTGTCTCTCCTGTTGTAGTCATCCTGCATAGTTGAGATAAGATTATTCAGGTGTTTAAGGACATCGCCCCTGGTATTATCATGGCGATCAAATCCATCGATAACCTCCAGAATTCTCTCAGCGGCATCTGCATATTCCTCCTCGGAAAGGAGATCATTCATATTGCCACTCAGCCGGATGATTGCTGCGTCAACGTCTTCCTAGTTCTCCAGAGATAACGCTTCTTTGATTTGGATCAGTTCGGTTACTTCGTACATGATGTCAGATTTTTTCATAATGTTGTCACCTTGACCTTTCTTAAAACATTGTTTTTTGATACTCGTATATTTTACCACATTATGTTAATTTTGTCAAAGGTTTTACATAAAAATACTTTATTTCATCACTTCTTCAATAACTTTCGCTAAATATTTCATACTTGTATTACATTGTTCAAGAGTATTTCCTGTTGCTCCTACTTCTATAATACAAGCACCTTTAGTAACATGTTGATTATAACGTGAATTTCTTAATATTATTGGCTTAAATAACCCTGGATACATCTCATTTGCTCTTTCTTGAATTTTAATAGCCATTTTAAAATTGTAAAGCCAATCTTTATGATCTAATCCACCTCCATCAGTTCCAATAACAAACATTAATTGAGCACCTATATCATTACCAATTTTAACTGTTGGTCCATAATTACTCATACTCCCAATTGCATCTCTATGCAAATCAATAATAAATTCTGAACTAGGACTTTTAGATAATATATCTTTTATTGTTGCTAAAGATCTAGTATATGATCCAGTATATGCTGGATAATCATGATAAGTTGTATTATGATTAACATTAAAGCCTAAACTGTTTAAATTATTTGTAAGTTCTGTTCCCACCCTTGCTACACTATAATTTAAGTCTACTGTTCTAAAATTTCCACTTGACACATAATTATTTGCTTCTGTTGGCGTATAGCTTTCACATGTATGAGTATGATATATAATAATATCTTTTTTATTTTTGAGTTCTACATTAGGAACAAGCATTTCTTCAGTTAAATTGTATGATGATTCATTTCTAATTTTTACAGAATTATAGTTATTTGTAAATGTATCTGTTTTATTATTTTCTTTTATAACTTGTGTTTCTGCTACTGATTCTACTTTACTCATATCCTGAACTATATCTGTATTTTTAGAAGTATCACTTTTTTTATCAATGTTTATTTCATTATTTTCAAATTCTAAAACCTCCTCTTGATTTTCTTTTTCCATAAGTTCTTCCTCTTTAGAAAATAATGCAAACTGAGAAACTAAAATTTTCTTTAACGCACTTTCACTTTTAGATTGATTATTGCAATAACTTGAAAATGCAATATTATCATCAATAGCCTTACTATTAAATTTTATTTTATTTTTTAATTCTACAAAACTAATTTTTCTAAAAAAAATTATTAAAATTATAATTATACCTAAAACAAAAAGTAATTTTTTCATAAATTTAATAATATCTTTTATATTTATAACTGCTAAATTAATCATTTCTATTCTCTCCAATATCAAATTATATTAAAGAGAATAAAAAAAAGAACATTTTAAATGTTCTTTTTTATTTCCTCATAACTTAGTGATATTTCTTTTTCTTCTCCTGTTTGCATATTTTTTATTTTTGCACTATTAAAATTCAATTCATTTTCACCTATAACAATAAGATTATTTGCTCCTATTTTATCTGCATATTTCATTTGGGCTTTAAAACTTTTTTCACAGATATCTTTTTCAATAATATATCCATCTTTTCTTAATTTTAATGATAATTCTAACGCTTTTTGATTTTCTTTCTCTCCTAAAGATAAAATATATAAATCAGGTTTTTTATCTTCAGTTTGAGTATTATTTTCATTATACATTTCCATAAGTCTTTCTACACCAGTAGCAAATCCAACAGCTGGAGTAGATTGGCCACCAAATTCTTCAACTAATCCATCATATCTTCCACCACCTAAAACTGTTAAACCAGATTTCTCATCTATAAATTCAAATACAGTTTTAGTATAATAATCTAATCCTCTAACAATACTTGGATCTATTTCATATTTCAAGTTTGATGCTTCAAGCATTGATTTTACATTTTCAAAATGTTCTCTACATTCTTCACATAAATAATCAATCATCATTGGAGCACCAACATTTAATTCTTTACATCTTTTCTCTTTACAATCTAATATTCTCATAGGATTTTTTTCAAATCTTGTCTTACATATATCACAATATTCTTCTAAGTTCTTACCTATAAATTCTCTTAATATTTTCTGATATTCACTTCTACATTTTGGACATCCTATACTATTTATTGTTAATTTTATATTAGGAATATTTAAAGCTTCAAAAATATTATTTGCCATTAATATAATATCAACATCAGCTAAGTAGCTTTTTGATCCAATAAGTTCTGCTCCTATTTGATGAAATTCTCTAAGTCTTCCTTTTTGAACATTTTCATATCTATACATTCCCATATTATACCAAAGTTTTACTGGACTTGGCATACTTCCCATACCATTTTCCAAATATGCTCTAACAACTCCAGCAGTTCCTTCTGGTCTTAAAGTAATACTTCTTCCACCTTTATCATTAAATGTATACATTTCTTTTTGAACAACATCTGTTGTTTCTCCTACACCTCTTTGGAATAATTCTGTATGTTCAAAAACTGGAACTCTTATTTCCTTAAAATTATAACTCTCTAATACTTTTTTTACTTTATTTTCTGCTTCTTGCCATTTGTAACTTTCATTTGGCAATAAATCTTTTGTTCCTTTTGGTTTTTGTATCATAACTTAATCTTCCTTTCATTAACTTAGAAATCTTTTTCTCTTAATTCCATATAAATATTTCTCTCATCTTGTATCATAGTAATTTTTCCATGACCTGGATAAACAATTGTATCATCTGGAAGTGGCATTAATCTATCTGTAATTGATGTAATTAACTCAACAAAACTACCTGTTGGTAAATCTGTTCTTCCCCATGTTCCAGAAAACATTGTATCTCCTGTAAATACCAATCCTTCTTTTTCAGCATATAAGCACACTCCACCTTTAGTATGGCCTGGAGTTGCAATTACTTTAAACTCTATTTCTCCAATATGGATTAAATCCTCATCATCAACCCTAGAGTCTGCCTCAAGTTCAGGAATTTCCATATTAATATATTCTGCTAAATTAATATCTTTATTATAAAGTCCTTCACTATCAGGTCTGCTTACTAAAATTTTTCCACCTTTAATTTTTTTAAGGTCAGATATTCCACCTATATGATCTGCATGGCAATGAGTTAAAAATATATATTTTAACTCAGCTCCTAAAATATCTAAAGTTTCTGCAATTCTTTCTGGCTCTCCTCCTGGATCTATTACCATTGCTTCTTTTGACTTTTCATCACAAATTACATATGAATTAGTTCTTAATCCCTTTTGAGGAGTTATTACTTGTAATCTCTTTAGTATCATAAATTTTCTCCTTTTTAAATTTATCCACGTTTACGATTTACATCATATACACTTTCAATATTTCTAAAACCAGATATTAATTTATTTAACATATCTTTATTTTCTACTTCTAGTAAAATATCTATTATTGCAATATTTTCTTTTGTTGTTTTTGTATTCATACCTGTTATTTTTATTTTGCTACTTTCAACTTGTTTTATTATATCTTTTAATAATCCATTTCTATCATTTGCTAAAATTTCAATTTCAACTTTATATGATCCATTAACATCATCAAACCAGTATACATCAATCATTCTATTTTCTTCATTTAATAAATCTTTAACATTTGCACAATCTGTACGATGAACTGAAACTCCTCTTCCTTTTGTTATATAACCAACGATTTCATCACCTGGTAATGGATTGCAACACTTTGATAATTTTACTAGACAGTTATCAATTCCTTTTACAACAACACCTGTTTTTGAATTTTGAGGTCTAGTAGGTTTTGCTTGTGCTAGTTCTTCAATTTTTTGTTCAAAATCTTCTTCTTCATGTTCTTTTCTGTATTCATCTAAAAGTCTTGCCATTAATTTATTTACAGATATTCCACCAAATCCAATACTTGCATATAAATCTTCCACTGTTTGAAATTTATATCTATCCATTGCAAGTTGCAACCATTCTGGTCTTACAATATCTGAATATTTTATACCTAATTTTTTTACTTCTTTTTCTATTAAATCTTTTCCTTTTTCGATGTTCTCACTTCTTTGTGCTCTTTTAAACCATTGATTTATTCTAGTTTTTGCTGATGAACTCTTTATAAATTTAAGCCAATCACGACTTGGTCCTTTAGATTGTTCTGAAGTAATAATTTCAACAATATCGCCATTTCTCAATGGTGTAATAATAGGCATCATCTTACTATTAATTTTACACCCAACCATTTTATGTCCAATTTGTTCATGAACACTATATGCAAAATCTATTGGTGTTGCTCCCTTAGGCAAAACTTTTATTGTTCCTTTTGGCGTAAAAATATATACTTCATCTTCAAATAATTCTTGTTTTAATGTATTTAAAAATTCATTTGGATTTTCTGTATTTTTTTGCCACTCTAATGTTTCACGAAGCCAAGCAAGTTTATCTGATGTAACAACAACAGATTTTTTAGTACCTTGATTACTAGCCTCTTTATATGCCCAGTGAGCAGCGATACCAAATTCTGCAATTCTATGCATATCCCAAGTACGAATTTGAACTTCAAATGGTGTTCCTTTTGGTCCAAGTAATGTTGTATGTATAGATTGATACATATTCTTTTTAGGAACTGCAATATAATCTTTAAATCTTCCTGGCATAGGAGTATACATTTCATGAACAATTCCAAGAACTGCATAACAATCTTTCACACTATCTACAAGTATTCTTAATGCAAATAAATCATAAATCTGATCTAATGTTTTATTATCTCTTTGCATTTTTCTATAAATACTATATAAATGTTTTGCTCTACCTGTAACATCAGCCTTTATTCCTTCTGATTTTATTTCACTATCTAAGTCATCTTGAATTTTATTTATAAATGTAAGTCTTTCTTCTCTTTTTCTATCAAGTCCTGTTACTATTTCATGATAATCTTCTGGATGTAAATACTTGAAGCTTAAATCCTCTAATTCCCATTTTAAAGAATAAATACCAAGTCTATTCGCAAGAGGTGCGTATAAATCTTGTGTTTCTTCAGCATTTGCTATTTGTCTATCGCGAGTAAGATACTTTAATGTTCTCATATTATGAAGTCTATCAGCAAGTTTTATAAGAATAACTCTAATATCTTTTCCCATTGCTAAAAACATTTTTCTATAATTTTCAACTTGTACTTCTTCTTTAGATGTATATCTTAAAGTACCAAGTTTTGTAACTCCTGCTACCATTTCAGCAATTGATTCTCCAAAATCTTTTATTAAATCTTCATGTGTTTTTGGAGTATCTTCAACAACATCATGAAGAAGTGCAGCACATAATGTTTCATCATCCATTCCAAGTTCTGATAGTATGTAAGCCACATTAACAGGATGTATCATATATGATTCACCAGACTTTCTACATTGATCACCATGATTCTCCTTTGCATATTCATATGCTCTTTTTATAAGATTAACATCAGTATCAGGATAGTTTTCTAATTGTTTATTTATAATATCATCAATCGTTATTTCTTTATTATTATCTGTCATATTTTAATCCCCCTAAGTAAACTAATATGAACGTCTTAAATCTTTCATATTAATTTGCACGCTTTCTACTCCATTAAATGAGTTAATTTCTAATACTCCTATAATATCAATTTTATCTCCAAGTTGATATTCTTCTGAATATTTTCCCATATTAAAACCTATTGCATTTATTATTGTATTTCCATCTTTTAATGTTAATTTTAAATGTTTTCCTTCTGATAAAGCTCTAATTGAATCAATTTTCAAATTTCTATATATAAAAATTGGTGTCTTATTAGCTTCTCCAAATGGCTCTAAAAGATTTAGACTTCTTACATTTTCTAATGTTATATCTTTTAGAGAAACTTCTTTATCAATTTTAACAACTGGAACAATGTCTTCAGTATGTGACTCTTCTGCTTTTTCTTCAAAAGCTTTAGTGAATTCTTCAAACTTTTCCTGTTTTAGACTAAGTCCAACAGCCATTTCATGTCCACCATATTTTTCTAAATACTCACTTGTTGCACATAATGCACCATGTAAATCAAACCCTGGAATACTTCTTCCTGAACCTTTTCCTATATTCTCTTCAAAACAAATTAATATACTTGGTTTAAAATATAATTCTGTTATTTTTGAAGCAACAATTCCAATTACTCCATGATGCCAATTTTCAGAACCTAATACTATACTATTATTTTTATCTAAATGGTCATTTTCAATTTTAGCTACTGCTTCTTCAAAAATTCTTTTTTCTATATTTTGTCTTTCTTTATTATATTCATTTAAAATATTTGTAATTCTATTAGCTTCAACAATATTTTCTGTAAGAAATAAATCTAAAGCATCTCTTTCATGTCCCATTCTTCCACAAGCATTTATTCTTGGAGCTATTCCAAAAGATACTGTATTTGAATTTACTTCTTTATATGCAGAAACATTAAGCAATGCCCTAACTCCAGGAGATTTTGTTACTTCAACTAATTTTAACCCTAGTTTAGCAATAACTCTATTTTCATCTATTAATGGAACTATATCTGATATTGTTCCTATTGCAACAATGTCTAAATACTTTAAATATTCCTTCTCATCTATTTTTAATTCTATTCCAATTGCTTGTATTACTTTAAATGCAACTCCAACACCAGCTAAACTATTAAATGGATATTTATTGTCTTTTCTTTTACAATCAATAACTGCTAAAGCCTTTGGTAGTTCATCTAATGGTTCATGATGGTCTGTAACTATAACTTCCATTCCTAAACTATATGCATATTTAACTTCTTCTGTTCCAGAAATTCCACAGTCAACAGTAATTATTAATTTATAACCTTCTTCTGCAATTTTCTTTATTGCTTCCTTATTTAATCCATATCCTTCATTTAAACGATTAGGTATATAAGCTCCAACATCTAATCCTCTTTCTTTAAGGAATCTAGATAATACAGTTATACTTGTTATTCCATCTACATCATAATCTCCATATATAATTGTTTTCTCATTATTATTAATTGCCTGTATAATTCTTTTTACTGCTGGTTTCATATCAGGCATTAAATATGGATCATGAAAGTCATTTCTTGTAGGATTTAAAAATAATTCTACATCTTTTTCATTTATAATATTTCTATTAACCAAGACTGTTGCAAGTAATTCTGAAATCTTAAATTTTTCTACAAGTTTATTAACTTTTTCCTGCTCTTGATTATAAAATTCCCACTTTTTGTTCATCCTTTCCTCCCAAAATACAAATTTTCTACAATATTATATAACAAAAATTCAACAAAAGATAGTTTTTTTATCAAAAAAATAAAATTTAGGAATGCCTGAAATATTTCACATAAAAACAAAAAATGAAATTTAAGGACTATCCCTAAATTTCATTTTTCATCTATAATACATCTTTTATTGATTCACCAATAATTTTATTTACATCAGCAATCATAACATTAAACTTAACTTCTTTATCGAAATATTCTTTTACATCAGAATTTTGAACTAATATTTTGTATAGTTCTTGTAGTTTTGCTATTTTTTCTTCACTTTGTCTTTCACCTTGCATAGCTAATAATTGTTCTTCATAACGTATTTTTTCAAATTCATCAATTCTTGCTTTTAAACTTGGATCTTTTATTATTTCTTCTTTTATCTTTTTGTACTCTTGATATTCATTTGAATCTTTTATAGCTCTTGCTAAATTATTTACTGCATCATATACATTCATTTTCTGCCTCCATTAATTTTATTAACATATGTCAAAATGTTCAAAACTTTCCTCTACCAATTATTCTCATTAATAATAAATCATATAATCTATTTCTGGAAATATATCATCTTTATCAAATACATCTAATAAATATTTTGCATCTACTTTATCATTTTTTATCTGATAATAAAGTTTTGTAAATCTTCCAATATGATCTTTTATTGATTTATGTGCATATTCAACCATTGTTCCATTAGTTATTATAAATAACCAACAACTGGTTTGTGCCATTAATAATTCTCTAGCACATTGATTTAAAGCTTGTCTTCTCAATGTGTCACCTTCGTTTGGAAATTTCTGAGCTAACTCACACATCCTATCTGCTGCTTTATGCAAATGACGATGTGCATAATCATTAGTTTGATTTAGCCAAACTTCACTATATCCATTTGCTCCCCAGCTTGAGCGACATGGTGTAGAAACTTGCATTTGTGGATACTTATCTATATATTCTCCTGGTGTAATTAGTTCAAAATTACACTTATCATAATAAATCTTTTTAAATAATATATATAACCAATATGGTCCTTCATACCACCAATGTCCATAAAGTTCTGCATCATATGGACAAGTAATAATTGGTGGAACATCCATATAGCTAGATAAATGTTCTATTTGAGCTGTTCTACAATCTAAAAAGTGTCCTGCTTGTTTTTCTACTGTATCCATTGCCCATTGTACATCATAATAATCTTTTGGGCAATCCTTACCAGTAATTCTATAATATTTTATTCCTGTATTTACTCTTGCACCATTACAAGCAATATATGGTTTTATATAATCATAATCACAATCATATCCTATATCTCTATAAAACTCTCTATAATTGTAATCACCTGGATAACCATTTATAGAACTCCATACTTGTCTTGAAGATTCTAAATCTCTTGCAAAAGCAATTACTCCTCCATGTGAAACTATTGGTGCATATGTTCCATAAATTGGTGTTGGATCTGCATATAACATTCCATGCGTTTCAACTATTGTATACTCTATTCCAAATTCTCTTAAATATTTGTCAGCTTCTGGAACATAACCACATTCTGGAAGCCAAATTCCTCTAGGCTTTCTTCCAAAATATTTTTCATAAGTTTGAACACCAACAGCAATTTGAGCTCTTACCGCCTTTTCATTCACATAAAGAATTGGAAAATATCCATGAGTTGCACCACAAGTTATAATTTCTAAATATCCTGCATCTTGAAAATGTTTAAATCCTGTAATTATATTGCAATTATAAACATCTTTAAATATATGTAAATCATTTTTATATCTTTCTAAATAATAATAAGATAAGCTATTTAATCTTGGTTCATATACAGTTCTTTTTACTTCTTTTTCACAAAGTTCTATATGTTTTTCTAAATACTTTATATATCTTTCTTGTAACAATTTGCTATCAAGCATACTTAATAAAGTAGGTGTGATTGTCATTGTTAATCTAAAATCTACTTTTTCTTCTTCTAGTTTTTTAAAATTAAGTAAAAGTGGAATATAAGTTTCCGAAATAGCTTCATGAAGCCATTCTTCTTCCAAATAAGTATCGCATTCTGGATGATGAACATAAGGAAGATGTGCATGTAAAACAAAATTTACATATCCTTTTACATTTTTTTTCATTTATATTTTTCCTTTCATTTTGCCATTAAAGAAAATATGCGTGTATATATATAAGTTCATACACGCAATTTAAAATTTATTTAAATATTGAACTATTGACTCCTGATGAAGGATTTGACATATCAAACATTCCTTCTGAAAGTTCATCTTGATATGAATCTTGATAAAATTCTTTTATATCATAATTATTTCCAAATGCGTCTTTAAAGCTTCTTAATTCCTTTGTTATTTCTTCATTTGTTTTTACATTTCTAAAAATAAAAAATCTTGGCAATGATTCGAAAAGAACATGATCATTTGGAGCTTCCATTTTATTTGAATCTGCAAATGGTAAATAATCTGTTTGAAGGATTATATTGTTTTGCTTAAATTCTGAAAAATTAATTATTTCTGGTTTGTTTCTAAATTTTCTTCCTAATTGTATAGTATATTTTGTTTTTGAATCTTCAATATCTATATACCAACTATTAGCAAAATCATTTACCACAATCTCTCTTACATATTTTTTATCTTCATTATATAATAATAATACTGGATAAGTTTTATAAAAGAAGTCATCACCAAAGGCTTTAGTATATTTTTCTCTGTCATTATCTGAAATATCCCAATATACAAACAATTTTTTAGGAGTTTGTGCAAGAACTTTTACTACTGTTTCATTATATCTATATGGTAAATCATAGTATTCTAACATATATTTTGGTTTATTATATGTATCGACATCTAACTCTTCAACTTTATCATCATCTTCTTCATTTTTTGAACTTTTCTTTTCTTGCTTTGAATTTTTTTCAGACAAATCCTTTTTAGCTTCTTCTTGCATTAAAGCAATTTTTGCTAAGAAGTTTTTTATTTTATCGATAACATTTGCTTCATCTACCTTATTTTCTATTTTTTTGTCAGAATCTTTTTCATTTTGTACTTCTTTACCTGTACTTTCTTCTACTGAAGATTTATTATCAGCAGGAAGCTCAGCCATATTGTTTTCTAATTCTATATTGTTTTTTTCTTCTAGTTCATTTTCAAACTCTTCAATCTTTGGCATTTCTACTTTTTTATCCTCCTTAGTATTAATTATTTGCACATTTATATAAAATCCACCCAAATAATATAGTTATTATATCTATAATAATTTTAAACTTCAATAGTAAATTTTATATTTTTTTATAT
>CAORJJ010000003.1:0-34893 GCA_948517135.1 uncultured Clostridia bacterium
CTTATATAATTATATATGGAGGAAATATTATGAAAGTATTATTAGTAAATCGGGAGTCCTAGAAGAGGGGGAACATATTGTGCTTTAACTAAAGTTGCAGAATCATTAAAAGAAGAAGGAATAGATTCAGAAATATTTGATTTAGGAAATAAACCTGTTAATGATTGTATTGGTTGTGCATCTTGTATTAAAAATAAAACAAATAAATGTATATTTGATGATGATATTGTAAATAAACTTATTGAAAAAGCAGAGGAATGTGATGGGTATATATTTGGAACACCAGTATATTATGCACATCCAACTGGTAGAATTTTATCAGTTTTAGATAGAGCTTTTTATGCTGGTAAAAAAATGTTTCAATTTAAGCCAGCAGCAGCTATTGCTTGTGCAAGAAGAGCAGGAACATCAGCTTCAATAGATGTTTTAAATAAATATTTTACAATTAGTCAAATGCCTATTGTTTCATCAACATATTGGAATACAATTCATGGAAATAATTTAGAAGAAACAAGTCAAGATGAAGAAGGAATGCAAACAATGTATAACTTAGGGAAAAATATGGCATGGATGTTAAAATGTATTGAGGCTGGAAAAAATGCAGGAATTAAATATCCAGAAAATGCAAAAAAACATACTAATTTTATAAGATAATAGTTGTTTTTTATTATAAAGTGTGATATAGTATAGAAAGTTTATAAAAGAACTAAAATGAATTTATTTTAAAATATTTATCTTCTCATTATTAGATTGGTTAAGTAAAAAAGTAATTCAAATCAGTTTTTAAAAGGAGGTAAATATAATGGAATCAAAATATGAAGATATTTCTCTTACATGTAAAGATTGTGGAACAACATTTGTTTTTTCTGCTGGAGAACAACAATTTTATGCAGAAAAAGGTTTTACAAATCAACCAGTAAGATGTCCAGCTTGTAGAAAAGCTAGAAAACAAAATAATAGAAATTATTAATAGTCAAAAAGCCTTCCCGTAGGGGAAGGCTTTTTCATGCGCATTAACCAGCGCAGTTTACGAAGAAACGGAATTCCTCAGGACAGAAACAACTGCTATAAATGTTCTTCAACAGGTTGCCGGATTCTATCGCATCAGAATATCGAGAAATGAAAGAACGAGTGCCATTTTTATCACTGGTGACAGACTTGAACGGAAGATGCTTAGTGGTGCGAAACATCTTTAAAGCAAATGAGGGATCCATACTGGCAATAATTTTTGTGGTATAAACCACGAACACTCCTTTTTTGGGATGACTGACTGCGGCCACAATACAGAACTCATCTTCATATCTGTCGATAATCGTAAGATTCATGTCTGCAATGACTTTTTCTAAACTTTCAAAAACTTTCTTCATATAGCAACCTCCTTAAATTTTCCTTCGGAGGTTTCCCTCCGAAATTTTGGTTTCAAAGGGACATATAATATAATTCAATAATTATTATATCATATTTACATAAAAAATGCAATTAATAAAATTATTAGATGTATCTATTACTTTTATTTTAAATCAAAACAGGCTGATAAAAGCATTTAATGAATGCTTGAACATTTACATAATGTGTGATATAATTCCAAAGATTTATTGCGTTATTATCTTAGCAATAAGTCTTTGTAAGTACATTGACATATTAATAATTTAAGAGGAGGTATTTGTGATGGATTCTAAAAAGAAAATACGGCAGTATATAAATATCACAAACAGTTGTAATGCTGATTGTGAATTTTGCTGTATGTGGTCTAGTTCAGAAAACAATACGTTCATGAGTTTAAAGGAGTTCAAGAAGATTATTGATGAAAAAGATAATCCATTTGAACTTCAACTCGAGGGTGGTGAGCCACTTTTACACAAAAAATTATATTCTTTTATGCATTATGCTGTTGAAACTGGTAGATGTTTAAAAGTTATTATTCTCACAAATGGATTTTTACTTGATAAGCATTTGTATCATTTGTTAGATTTTCAAAAAAAGACTAATATACCAATTGTAATAAAAATTAGTGTAAACTATTGGTTATATGGTATTGATAACCAAATAGTACAAAAATGCAAAAAATTTTATGAGCTTTCCAAAACAAATTCTAAATTTCACATTGTGTTAAATGTTAGACTTCGTTATGGAGATGATTGGATTGTGAAACTTATTGAAGATGCAGGTTTGGAAAAAATTTCAAATATTTTCTATTTGCAGAGTTATGGCAGATATGAGAATGAAACTGAGTATTCTAAACCAATTATTGTTCAAAATATTGACGATTGGTTTATTTATGCCTGTGATGGAACTTGTTTTGGAAAAGATCTTATTGCAAGAAGCGATTATGAGAAAAGGAGAATTAGCAAATGAATACTATAAAATTTGAACCTAGTTGGATGCCAAAAACTGAAACACATGATGTTGAAAAATATTCAATTAATCAAATGGAAATTGGCGGAAAAATGCGTGATATTTACAGTAATGTAGGACTTACAATCTATGTGACAAACAGATGTAATTCTGATTGTATGTTCTGTATGAATAAGTTTGAAGATAATTTTTTATGCTCAAAAGAAATTATGGATGATGATGAGTATTTGGAAAGACTTGATTATATTCTTAGACTTCTAAAACCTATTAATCCTTCTGTTATGATTACAGGCGGAGAGCCCACAAAAGCTAGGCGCCTTCCTGAAGTTATAAAGCTTGTCCATAAATACGGATATGTTTTAAGATCATTTTCGACAAATGGAACAGGACTGCTGGATTTTGTTGATGGAAAAATGATTCTTCAGTATATGTATGAGAATAATTTTTTGAATAACATCAATATTAGCAGGCATGCTATTTTTCCAGAGGAAAATTATCGAATAATGAAAACTAAAGGTGACTTAACTAATACTCAACTTTGTGAGATTGCAGGTTTCTGTGCAGGTCATAATATGAGAGTGCGTATGGGATGTACTCTACAAAAAGATGGAGTCTGTACTCTTAATCAGATGTTGCAGTATTATTCTCATTATGAAGATTTGGGAATTGATACAGTTGTTTTTAGAGAACTGATACCTATTGACATTACCAAAAAAGGTTCAGATGAATATCAAAAACTTTTTGTGGATATTTCTCAAATTCATGATGTGATTTGTAAAAGTTCGGAGTTTATTTATTCAAATACACTTGATGGGTTGTATTATAATGTAGAACTTTTTCACTATCAGGATAAGCTTGTTAAATATTATAGAGAAAAGAATACAGCTAGTCCTGAAATTATAAGAGATTTGATTTTTTATGCAGATGGGCGTTTAGTTGATACAAACTGGAATGATGTTTCAAAAACATTGCTTGATTATGAAAGGAGAGTTTAATGAGTACTTTTGAAGATATTCGTTATACAAGGCAGGCAAATTTTGATATTGGAACAAAAGAAGTTATTGATTTTGAGTTTGATATGCCCAAAAAAGTATATGGAAATTGCAATTTATCTATTTTTATTGATGATTATTGCAATGCAGATTGCATGTTTTGTGTTGCACAACTTCGGTATGAAAATCGGAGTATGATTTATAAGAAACCAAAAATTGAAGATGACGAAGAATATTTCAGACGTGTTGAAGAAGTTCTTGAAAGGGTTGCACCACTGAATGTTAGTGTATCACTTACTGGAGGGGAACCAACACTATCACCAAGGTTTATTAGAGTAGTAGAACTTCTTGATAAATATAATATCAGGAAGAAAACAATTACCACAAATGGATCTGCTTTGCTTAAAATGGTTGAAGGTAAAAGAGTAATCGATTATTTGATCGATGCTAAATTTGATCATTTGAACATCAGCAAAGCACATTACAATGAGGCTAAAAATAGAATTCTTATGCCATATCCCTGCGGAGAAGCTGGATGTACAAATGAAGCTTTGGCAGAGATTATTCCATATGCATTATCAAAAAATCTTCGCCCAAGGCTTAGCTGTTTGCTTTTGAAAGACGGAATCCATGATTTATCAGGAATGGTAGATTACATCGAGTTCTATAAAAAACTGGGAATTGATAATATAATTTTCAGAGAATTAATGGATTATGATGAAAGAACTATGATAAATATGGAAAAAGTTGATTATTGTAAATACAACAAGGTAAGACTAAATGATATATGGCAGGAGGTTGATAAAGACAGCAGATTTGTACCTGAAAAAAATATTTTGGGTTATTACTACTATGTAGAAATTTATAACTACAAAGGAGTTACAGTTTGCTCAGAGTCGGCAGATCTTCGAGTACAGAAACAAGAAAAAGATTCTCATAAAGATTTTGTGTATGAGATGGTATTTCATCCAAATGGTAACTTAAATGGGAGCTGGGTAGATTCTGAAGATATTCTGCTCAAATACAATTCTTAAAATTATTGCTAAGATACTGGCTATATGATTTTCATATAGCCAGTTTTTCTTTTATTACAAATATGTAAAGTACAAGACATATGAAATTATTAATGGTAAAATGTTTATATAAATATTTTGAGGATTACAAATGAAAAAATTAATTAAATTCTTTTTAATAATTGTATTAAATGTTTTACTTGTTGTTTGTATTATTTTTGCATTAAGTTCACTAAAATAGATACATAAGAATATTATGTATCACATCAATTTAAAAATGATAGAGCTCTTGTTGAAACAGATTATGGAGAATATGCATATATAGAAAAACAAGGAAACGTAGTAATAGGAAATTTAGAAAATTAAGAGGAATTCAAGATGGTAAACATTAATGAAGCGAATAATATTTTATCTCAATATGATAAAACAGATCATGAAAGACTAGAAAAAGTAAAACAAGCTTTAGAGAAAAAGAAAAGTTGGGATAAAACAATTGAAACAGAAGATGGAAATCAAATAGATATAGCTTTGCTACTTGCTTATGAATATTCTATTGGAATTGAGAATATAACAAAAGGAAAAATTAATTTTGATACTGCACTTGAGAATTTGATGAGCATAGATAAACTTATTTTAGGAAATTTTAAGCAAAATGATGATGATATTTTATATGGAAAAAGTTTTGAAGATGAAACAATGATATTCGCAAATTCTAAAGAATATTATGATAATGTTAGAAAATCTACTGGTGCAATGAATTTTACATATTTTGATAAGAATGGAAAATTATCAAGAGCTGTTGCTCTATATAAAGAGGTAAGAGATGAGAATGGAATTAAAATAAAAGAAGGGGCAACATTTAAAGATTTATCTGATTTAAGAGATACATTTTTCCATGAAGTTACACATACAATGGAACAATCAATAGTAAAAGAAGGTGAAGAACAATTTTATACAAGTACTGATGGAAGAAAATATGCTAATTTTGATAATGTAACTAGTTTTAGAAAAATGGAAGTAGTTAATGGAGAAAGAAGGTTATCAGATATTATTGAATTACCTAAAGAAGAACAATTTGGTATTTCATATGGAATGTCAACCAAAGAAATGGCTCAAGATGGAACGCTAATAATTCATAATCAAGTAACTGAAGGTTTTGTGCAAGCAACTTCAATAGCAATAATGAGAAGTTTAGGATTCCCAGAAGAGGAAATAGGTACAACTAAATATTTTGAAAAAGTTCAACTTGCACAAAAAGTAATTGAAGCAAGAGATTCAGCACTAGGTGAAGGGCAAACATTTGCAGATTTTAATACTAATTCATATAAAGTAAAATATGAATTGGAAAGAATTCAAGTAGGTGAAAAAAACGGATTACAATATATTTCTGACTATGGTGAAGATTCAGATAGAGGAAAGACAGAAAAAAGTAGGCTTCAAATGAGATTTGGGGAGTTAAGTTCAAAGTTGGAATATGGTTCAGAGAAAAAAGAAGAAATTGAAGAGTCAAAAATGCTTGGAAAATTAACATTTACTAAAAATGAAATAGAAATGTATAAAAAAATAATTCTTAATGGAAAAACAGATGAAAGTTTGGTTACATTAGTAGAAGATTTTATTGTAGAATATCAATCTGTATCATTAAGAGAAAAAGATTTTTTTGATGAAATTCCGATGAAATTAGATTTTTCGAAATTTAAAGAAGAAAATAGTAAAAAATTTTCAGAAAGCGCAATCGAATATGCAAAAAAAGAAACTAGAATTGGAGAAATGAAAGAAGAGGCAAAAATATTAGCAGATATCGAAAAAGGTAATTTACTAGAAAAAGATAAATATAATGAAGAAGAGATAAAGTAAAAACTTTATCTCTTTTTTATTAATCATTACAATTTTTATTCATATAAAATTTATTTCTTTGATATAGTTTTTCTTGAACACCATTTAAAGCTTCACCAAATCTTTGGAAGTGAACAACTTCACGCTCTCTTAAATATCTTAATACATCAACAACATCTGCGTCGTCTTTGCATAAATCTATTAATTTTTCGTAAGTTGCACGAGCTTTTTGTTCAGCAGCTAAATCTTCAGTTAAATCTGCAATAGGATCACCTTTTACAGCAAGAGCTGAAGCTGTAAAAGGGAATCCAGCAGCAGCCTGTGGATATACACCCCAACCATGATCTGTATAGTAAGGTCCCATACCAGCTTTTTCTAATTCTTCAGGACTAGCACCATCTGTAAGTTGATGCACTAAAGTACCTACCATTTCTAAATGTGCAAGTTCTTCCGTGCCAATATCATTTAATACTGCTTTTGATTTTTGATCAGGCATACCAAATCTTTGAGATAGATATCTAAGTGATGCTGCAAGTTCTCCATCAGGCCCACCATATTGAGAAATAATAGTTTGAGCCATCTTTGGATTTCTATGCTTTATATTTATAGGATATTGTAAACTTTTTACATAATAATACATTAATAAGCACCCCTTTCCCAAGGCCATGGTTCGTCAATCCAATCCCAAGTTTCTGAAGAAAAGTTGACAGTTAATGGACCATATAATCTTTGATATTTTTCTGTTAATTCTATTACTTTTTCACTATATTCATTATGCAAATTTATTGCTCTAGTATCTGTTGGGTGAGTATCTAAATATAATACTAAATCATTTATTGCAAAATTTAATGACATTATTTCGTGTAATAAAGTGTGTCTATTTTGATTATTGCATGGATTATTACAAGGTTTATCACAACTCATATCTACATTCCTCCATTTCTTAAATAATTTATAAAATCTATTGACTGTCCTGGATAATAAGGACTGACTAACTCCGGGAACATAGTACCATTTTTTAATCCGACAGCTGGTTCAAAAGTTTTTGTCATTATTTGATTTGGAGTATAAGCGTGACCATATAAATAATTTACTGGAAATGGAGAGCAATTCATACCCAAACCACCATTAGCATCTGAATAGAAGTTAATTGAGTTGGTATTAGTATTTGAATTTGGGCAACGACGATTACAATTACAACTACACATAAAAATTCCTCCTTTTAGTTTTATAATATATACTATGAAAATTATGTAAATTGGTGAAGTTTTTAAAAGAACAGAATGTGATTTTTCTATGAAAACTATGTGTTTTGTAGTTTTTGTTTGAATTATATGTGACGTAGAAATGAAAAAAATCATACTTTCGTGAATTTATAATGAAAGATATTGTTTATAAAAATTTTCTTTGTTAGTATAAGTAAAAATTAATTAAGAGGAGAGAAAATATGAGTAATTTAGCAACAGACATTTCAGTAGCAACTGAAATATTAGCAATTAAATTTTCTAAAGATATGTTTAATAAAGAAAAAGTAAAACGCATATTAAAAGAAAAAGAATTAGTTTCTTTAGGAGATAAAGAGACAATAGAGAAAGTAATAAATGTTTATGGAAAAGAAATCAAGGAGGACATAAAAAATGGATAGTTGTGCACAAATAAATCCGATTAGAAAAAGGCAAACAATAGATGAAAGATTATATAATATGTCTTCACAATTTACAACAATTGAAGAATGGGAAAATTATATAAGACAGTATTATATGGCTTTTTGTGCTGTGCTTGCTAAACTTGAAACAGAATCAAATAATACAAGAAAGCAAAATATGCAAAGACCTATTGCAGTAATTTTAGGAGGACAACCAGGTGCTGGAAAATCAGCTTTAATTGCAACATATAAAGAAAGATTAAAAAAAGAATTTAATATAGATGCAGTAATTAATAATGCAGATTTTTATAGATTTTGTGTTCCTGGAAGTCATAAACTTGCAATTGATTTTCCTGAAAGTGCTTCAAGAGTTACAGATCCTGTTGTAAAAATGATGAGAAAAAATTTAATGGAAGAATCAATAGCTCAAGGACAGAGTATAATAATAGAAAATACACTTGGAGATACAATTGTTGTTGATAAAATGCAAGAAAGTAATGTGCATGATATTTGGCTTGCTTTAATGGCTGTACCAAGAGAAGAATCATTACTATCAGATTTTGAAAGATATATAAAAATGAAGGAATCAGCAGATATTGCAAGATTAGTAAGTATAGAAGCACATGATAAGAGATATGATGCGCTTGACAAAATTGCTATTAATTTAGAAAATAATGGTATGAGGACAATAGTACACTCAAGAGGAAAAACTGAAAATGATTTTGTAAATGTTGAATATGATAGTAAAGATACTAATAAAAAGTTTAGAAATGTAACAGAAGCAATGGATATAATTAGACAAAGAGATTTTAAACAAGGAGTATCAGGATATCAAGAAAGATTAAAAATAATAAGAGAAAAAATGGAAGGATTTGGAATGACTCAAGATGAATCACATGAACTAAGTCAATTAGAAAGTATTATAATGAAATCTATAATCAAAGAAAAAGAAGGAGAAGAAAGATAAAATGGTTGATTTACATATACATACGACATATTCAGATGGTACATGTTCTGTTAAAGAAATTTTAAAGCAAGCAGAGAGTTTAAAACTAGATTATATATCTATTACAGATCATGATAAATGTTTAGCATATGAAGAATTGAAAAATATAGACATAAAAAAGTATTATTCAGGGAAAATTATAAAAGGAATAGAAATAAAATGTTTTTATAAAGGAAGTACCATAGAAGTTCTAGGATATGATTATGATTATGAAAAAATGAATTTATGGGTTAAAGAATTTTATGCAAAAAAAGATAGAAAGGTTATTGAAACAAAGTATTTTAATAAATTATATGATATCTGTGAAAAATTAAATTTAACTATGTCCAAAAGAGAAGATATTGTATGGAATCCAGAAAATGATTGGGGAGGAAAAACAGTATATGACGAAATAAAAAGACATCCAGAAAATCAATCTAAACTTCCAGAAGATTTTTGGAATAATGGAGTTCAGACATTTTCAAAAAAATATTATTGTAATAAAGAAACAGAGTGGTATATTGATAAATCAGAAGACTATCCAAGTGTAGAAACAGCAGTAAATGCTATAAAAAGTGCAGGAGGACTTGTTTTCTTGCCACATATATATATTTATAAATGGATGAAAAATATAGAAGAAGAATTAAATGAGCTTTTAGAAAAATATGATATTGATGGTATAGAATGTTATCATAGTGACTTTACAGAAGAAAATATAAAACACTTAAATAAATTATGTGATAATAAAGGATTTTTAAAGAGTGGTGGAAGTGATTATCATGGAAACAATAAACCAACAATTAGTTTGGCTGTTGGAAAAGGTAACTTAAGAATCCCTAATGAAATAGTAAATTGGTATAATAAATAAAATAATTTCATAAAACTGTTGATTTTTAAATTCTCATATGTTAAACTTAAGTAGTTAATAACGGAAGAAAATTGGAGGTTATACAAAATGGAAATAGTAAAATATATATTAATGGGAATATATGCAGTAGTTTGCTTAGCAGTAATCGTATTAGTTATGAAACAAAATAAAGAAGAAAGTGGAGCTTCAGGAACAATAGTTGGTGCCTCTGCAAATAATTTTTATGAGAAAAATAAAGGAAAAACAACAGAAGGAAAAATTAAAACAGCTACATTAGTATTAATGGTTGTATTTGCTGTATTATCAATAGCATTAGGTATAATATTTGTTGTTTAAATAAAAATAAAAAATTAGGGGCAGTGCATTTTTTGTGCTGCTTTTTTTGTTGTATGGAGAGAATGTATATGAGTAAAAAGAAAAAACAAAAAATTGAAGGTATTTTTAGAGCTAATGAAAAAGGATTTGGTTTTGTAGAAGTTGAAGGTCTTGAAGAAGATCTATTTATACCACCAAATAGTGTAAATAAAGCTTTGGATGGAGATACAGTTCAAGTTAATATATATAAGAAAAAAGAAGGAACTAAAAGAGCAGAAGCTAAAATTGTAAAGATTGTAAAAAGAGAAAGAGAAAATATTGTTGGAATTTTCCAAAAATCTAAAAATTTTGGTTTTGTAGTTCCAGATGATAAAAAGTTTGGTACAGATATTTTTATATCCAAAAGTAAATGCAAAGAAGCCAAAAGTAATGATAAAGTAATTGCAAAAATTATAAAATATCCTGAAAAAGGAAAAAATGCAGAAGGAGAAATTATCGAAGTACTTGGGAATATAAATCAAGCTGGTGTAGATATGCTGTCTGTAATAAAAGAATTTGATTTACCAAATGAATTTCCATCTTTTGTAAAGGAAGAGGCTGAAAGCATACCTCAAGAAATAAATAAAAAAGATATAAAAAATAGAAAAGATTTACGTGATAACATAATTTTTACAATAGATGGTGAAGATGCAAAAGATTTAGATGATGCAATATGTGTTTCTAAAAATGAAGATGGAAATTATGTTTTAGATGTTCATATTGCAGATGTTAGTTACTATGTAAAAGAAGGAAGCAAATTAGATAAAGAAGCAATAAAAAGAGGAACAAGTGTGTATATGTTTGATAGAGTAATACCAATGCTGCCTTTTGAACTTTCAAATGGAATTTGTAGTTTAAATGCTGGAAAAGATAGATTTGCATTATCTTGTAGCATGGAAATTAATAGAAAAGGAAATGTTATATCAGCAGATGTTTATAAATCAGTAATAAGAGTAACAGAAAGAATGACATATACAAATGTAAATAAAATAATAAATGACTTAGATGAAGAAGTTTTAAAAAGATATGAAAAATATATAAGTTATTTTAAATTAATGGAAGAACTTGCTTTAATATTAAAAAATAGAAGACTTACTCAGGGTTACTTAAATTTAGATATTCCAGAAAGTAAAATAGTTTTAGATGAAAATGGACGAGCAATTGAGGTAAAAAAATATGAAACAACTTTTGCCAATGAAATTATTGAGCAATTTATGCTAACTGCTAACGAATCTATTGCAGAAAAATTTTATTGGTTAGAAGCACCATTTATTTATAGAGTTCATGAGGAACCAGATTATGATAAAATACAAGAAACAAATAAATTTTTATTTAATATAGGTGAGAAAATAAAGGTAACAAAAGATAATATAAAACCAAAAGCTTTTGCAGAAGTATTAGATAAATTAAAAGAAACAGAATATGAAAAAGTTATATCTACATTAATTTTAAGAACATTAAAACTTGCAAGATATGAAAGTGAGAATAAAGGTCACTTTGGAATTGCAAGCAAATATTATTGTCATTTTACATCACCAATAAGAAGATATCCAGATTTATTTATTCATAGAGTAATTTCTGAATATATAGAAAATAACTATGTATTATCAGAAGATAGAATGGCTGAATTAGAATCAAAGTCAGAAAAATATGCTGAAAGTTCAACAGAAGCAGAAAAAAATGCAACAAAGGCAGAAAGAGATGCAGAAGATATTAAGAAAGCTGAATTTATGGAAGATAAAATTGGAGAAGAATATTTGGGTATAGTATCTTCAATAACTGGTTTTGGTATGTTTGTAGAACTAGAAAGTACTGTTGAAGGTTTAATCAGGTTTGAAAATATGGGGAATGAATATTTTATTTATGATGAAAATAGAAAAACATTAACTGGAGAAAGAACAAACAGAAGATTTAAGATAGGAGATCAAGTTAAAATTAGAGTAATCGAAGCAAATAAATTACTTAGAAAAATAGCATTTGAACTTGTTGCAGATAAAAATGTTGTTGAGTATGATATGTATTTTAAAGATGAAGATAATGAAGAGGAATAAAATATGAAAAAAGATAAGAAGAAGTTATTAAAATCAAATTCATTAATTAATAAACTTAAAAGTAAGAAAAAAAGTAAAGAAGAGTTGAAAAAATTAAAGGAAATAAAAAAGAAAATTAAAGATATTGAAACTCAAAAAGAATTTGAAGAAGTTGTAAAAGAACTTGAAGCTGATGAAATTGTTGATGTAGAATATTTTGAAAAATTAAAAAAGAAGAAAAAGAAAAAACTAGATAAACAAACTTTTGAGGACAGAATTAGATGTGATGCTGATACTTTAAGGAGAATCTCAAATATATTAAGAAACTTTAAAGAACATGATAGAGAAAAAGAAGAACAAGAACAAATTCAAAATAGAGATGATAGATTACGAGAAGGTGGAGAAAAAGACAAACAAAAGGAAAAAAATAAATCAAAAGAAGAAAGAACAAGAAATTCTGGTGGAAGATCAAGAGGTAGTAGATAAAATATGATAGCAAAAAATGAAGAATATGTAGTAGAGATAATTGATAATGGATTTCAAGGAGAAGGAATTGCCAAAATAGATGGAATGGCAGTATTTATTCCAAATTGTTTAAAAGGTGAAAAAGCCAAAATAAGAATTTTGAAAGTTACATCTTCTTTGGCATATGGAAAAGTAATTGAAATTATAGAAAAATCAGTGTATAGGAATGAATCAGATTGTGATACTTTTCCAAGATGTGGTGGTTGTAACTTAAGACATATTAATTATGATTATACTTTAGAGATAAAAAAGAATTCTGTTGAATCTACTTTAAAAAAAGCTTTAGGAAGAGAAATAAAAATTTTAGATGTTTTAAAAATGGAAAATCCATATAATTATAGAAATAAATTGCAATATCCAGTAGGAATAGGAAATGATAAAAAGCCAGTAATGGGTGTATATGCAGAAAGAACACATTCAATAATTTCTACAAGAAAATGTCAAATTCAAGATGAATTAAGTCAAAAGATAGCAAATGATATATATTATTTCATAGAAAAAAATAATATTAGAGTGTATGATGAAAAATCATTAAAAGGTAGTATTCGTCATATAGTAATTAGAATTGGCAAAAAAACAAATCAAATTATGATAACTCTAGTAACTAATACAGAAGAAATAGAAAAAGAGACTGAATTAGTAAAATATATTACATCTAAATATGAACAGATAAAAACAATTGTAAAAAACATAAACAGCAAAAATACAAATGTAATTTTAGGTAAAGATAATAAAATTATTTTTGGTGATGGTTTCATATTTGATTATTTAGGAAATTTTAAATTTAAGATTTCTCCAATGTCTTTTTATCAAGTAAACAGAACTCAGACAGAAAAGTTATATAGCAAAGCTGTTGAATATGCAGAACTTACAGGGAATGAAACTGTGTTTGATTTATATTGCGGAATAGGAACAATAGGTATTTTTGCATCACCAAAAGTGAAAAGATTATATGGAATTGAAACAATTCCACAAGCAATTGAAGATGCAAAAGAAAATGCAAAACTAAATAAAATAGAAAATGCAGAATTTTTTGTTGGTGATGTTGAAAAAACATTGCCTGAGTTTATAAAGCAAAGAAATATAAATCCAGATGTAGTTTTTGTAGATCCTCCAAGAAAAGGTTGTGATAAAACAGCTCTAGAAACTCTTATGCAAATAAAACCAAAAAAAATTGTTTATGTAAGTTGCAATCCAGCAACTCTTGCACGTGATTTGAAGATTTTAGAAGAAGTTTATGAATTAAAAGAAGTATCAATTTGTGATATGTTTCCTTTTACACATCATGTGGAAACTGTTACAGAATTAATCTTGAAAAATCAATAGATACAGTGTTTTTAAACAGTAAAAATAATGTAATTGTCAACACGAAAATTAAAATAATAAATTCGCTACACACTGTCTGACGAATTGAGATGATTTAATTAAATTAATTTGCAAGACAGTCTAGCAAAAGAAAGTAGGAATATGGAAGTGAAGGAATACATATTAAATAAAAATGATATATTTCCTATTGGAATAGGAACATGGAAAATTGATTATGAAAATATAGAAAATGATATAAAAGGATTAAGGTTTTCTTATGAAAAAGGACAAAATTACTTATCATTATATATGTTATATAATGGTGGTGCAGTTGTAAGAAGTTTGAAAACTTATGTTAATTCAATAGCTAGAAGTAAACTATTTATAAATGTTAATATAGAGCCAACAATAGAAAAAATCGAAGATATAGAAAAACAGTTGAATGAATATTTGGAAATACTAAATATAGAATATGTAGATAATTTACAACTTCATACTCCAAATGCTACAAAACTACCATTAATAGACACATATAATGAAATGAAAAGATTAGTTGACATAGGAAAAGTTAGATATTTAGGAATAAGTAATTGTAATCTAGAGCAATTGAAAGAAGTAAATGAAAAAGTAAAAATAGACTTTTTTGAGGGAGTATACAATTTAGAATGTAAGATTAATGAAGATATAGGAATTTTAGATTATTGCAAAGAAAATGATATTACTTTTATTGCATACCAAGCATTAAGAAGAAATAGAACAGCAAAAAGAAACTATCCATTATTATTAGAATTATCAGAAAAATATAATAAGACTCAAAATCAAGTTATTCTTAATTGGATTATAAAAGAAAAAGAAATAAAACCAATAATAAAATGTACTAATATTAGAAGAATAAATGAAAATTTAGAATCATTAGAATTTGAAATGGAAAAAATAGATTATGAAAGGTTAAATAATTTTAGAAATGAAGAATTTGATAATATAAAAATAGATTGGAGATATACAGGAGAAGGAATAACAATAGACCAGTTAGCGAACCAATTTGAATAAAGTATATTATTTAAATGATATGCAATATAAACTGGAAGGAAATTAGTAAATGATAGTAAGAAAAGCAGTAAGATGTTATTTAATAAAGGATGATAATGTATTAGTTACAAAGTATAAAGAAGGAAATAAAAAGTCAGAATATTATGATATACCTGGTGGAAAAATTGAAGAAGGAGAAAATTCTGAGCAAACAGCTATTAGAGAAATGAAAGAAGAAACTGGGGTAAAAGTTAGAAATTTAAAATATAAAGGAAATATGATAGTAGAATATCCTAATAGAATATTTGACTTTGATGTATTTATTACAAATGAAAGTGAAGGTAAACCACAAGAATATGAAGAAAATACATCTGAATGGATAGGTATTAAAGAATTATTGCGAAAAGAAAAAATATTATCAAATATAATCATTTTAGATAGATTTTTTATTAAAGGATTAACAAATGAGAAATATAATTTTAAAATGCAAATAATGGTTAGTGAAGAAGAGGAAATATTAAATGTAAATTATGAACTTTTGGAATTAAAGTGATTTGACAGGTTTACAATAATATGTTACAATTAAAAACATAGTTTAAGAGTTTACCTAGAAGTAATAAACTTTGAGCGGTAAAGAGTAACAAGAATAGAAAATGTTACTTACACTTATGAAGTAAGAGATATATGGTCTTGCAAAGGAGTCTTAAAAGAATCTTTTGCAAGGCTTTTTGTTATAGGAGGTAAAATATTTATGAAATTAATTAAATATGAAAATATGGACTTAATATTAGAAAAAGAATGGCTTAATTGCTTAATGGTAGGAAACTGTTTTGAAGGCTTAAAACAAAAGCCCAAAGATTGGTTATTGGCTAAAGTTACAAAAAATAATAAAACGGAATTGATAATACTGTATAGAAAGCCTTGGAAACTATTATTATATTCACCAACAGATAATAAGTCAGATGAATTATTTAAGTTTACAGCTAAAGAAATATATAAAATAGATGCTAGTTTGCTTGGAGTAAATGCTGAAAAAGAAATAGCAAATAAATTTGCAAAATATTATTGTGAAATATCAAATTTTAATTTTAAAATACATAAGCCTCTTAGAATATTGTTATTAACAGAACTGGAAAATGCTAATTTGAACGAAGAGTTAGTTTTGAGAAAAGCAAGTGTTAGTGATAAAGATATACTTATTAAATTTATTAAAGATTTTTACGAAGAAGCAGTAGCAGAAGAATATACAGATGATCAAATAGAAGAAAAATTTAATGCATATTTTAGAAGAGGATATTATGTACTAGAGAAAAAAGGAAAAATAGTTGCTCAAGCAGTATTTGCAAGAGATTTAAAAAAAGGAAAATGTATAAGTGGTGTTTATACACAAAAAGAAGAAAGAGGAAAAGGATATGCATACAATTTGATTTATAGAATTTCTAAAAAAGCTTTAGATGAAGGAGCAGAATATTGTGTTTTATATACAGATGATGAAAATCCTATAAGTAATCATGTGTATGAAAAAATTGGTTATCGTAGAATGGTTGATTGCGAAGATATAGATTTTTATAAGTAGAAAAAATATTTATAAAACTAAAGGAGTGAAAATAGAATATGGAAACAATAATTGAAATACCTAAAATTGAAGATTTTAAAAAAGTGAATAAATTAGCAAAACAAGTTCATGAATTACATGTGAATTGGAGACCAGATTTATTTTTAAATATAGATGAAGTAATAAGTAAAGAAAGTTTTGAAGAAAAAATAAATGCAAAAGAAATTTTTGTAGCGAAGATACAAGATGACATTTTAGGATATATAACTATTAATATTACAGAAAAAGATAATCCTATTATGAGATATAGAAAACAATTACAGATTGAAGCAATATGTGTAGATGAAAAAAGCAGAGGAAAAGGAATAGGTACATCACTATTGAAATATGCCAAAGAATTTGGAAAAGAAAATAATTGTACAGATTTATATTTAACAGTAAATAAAGAAAATGAAAATGCTATAAAAATTTATGAAGAATTTGGATTTAAAGTAAAGAGTATATCATATTCAATGGAAATATAAGAAAGGAGCAAGCAAAAATGAAATATTTTAAAAAATTAATAGGAGAAAGAATTTATTTATCACCACAAAATAATGAAGAGATAGAAAAATTTACAGAATGGCTTAATGATTTCGAAACAACAGATTATATTGGAAGAAGTGCTTATATAACAACATTAGAGGGAGAAAAACAATATTTTGAAGAAAATTTAAATAAAAATTATAACTTTTTTATAGTAACATTAGAAGATAAATTAATAGGTACAGTAGGATTGGAAAATTGTGATTTTATTAATAGAACAGCTACTTTAGGAATCTTTATAGGAGATAAAGATTATAGAAATGAAGGATATGGAACTGAGGCAATTAAGCTAATATTAGATTATGGATTTAATTATTTAAATTTGAATAATATAAAACTTGATTTAATGAGTTTTAATGAAAGAGCATTAAAGTGCTATATCAAATGTGGATTTAAAGAATATGGAAGGAGAAGAAATTGCAAATATATTAATGGTAAATATTATGATAGTATTGAAATGGATATTTTGGCAAATGAATTTAATGGGGATTATATAAAAAATAAAAATGTATAAGGAAAAACGAGAAAAAGGGGCATTGCCCCTTTACTCGACTTTATAATAAAGGTGAGGCAAAGCTAAATACCTGTTTTTCCTCATCATTATCCCAAAAGTAATATTCATTTGTATCACGTTGAGTCAACAGAGTAATACTAATGTCTTGTTGAGCTTCAACAACAACAGCTGTATTCTCAGAATCTCCTCCTTTTATGCTAAGCTTAATATAATTACGAGTGACTACTAATATTCCTCTAACTACTGCAAAGAGAAATAGTGTTATGCCAAGCAACTGTAAGATTGATGTTAGATACATGTGTCTCCGAGAATTTTTTTTACGCATAGAATTTTCCCTCCTATATTTAATATATTACATTATAACATAGTATATTATAGAAAACAACACTTATGTTAACTATAAAGAGCATGCTATTAAATTCTTGAAAAATATAGGGTTTTATAAAGATTACAAAAATTTATGCTTTATAGTATAAAAAAATGTTAATTTATGATATAAATATTAATATGATTTACTGCAGGAGTGAGGAAATGATTGAATTTGAAAAAATAGAAATGCAAGAATTTGAAAAATTAAAAGACTTGTTCCCAGATAACGAAAAAATGTGGAATAAGTATAAGAATAAAAGATTTGAGCAGTTTGAAAAAAAAGAAATAGATGTATTTATAATTAAAGATAATGAAAAATTTATTGGAGAAATAACAGTTAATTATAAAAGCCATGAATTAAAAACAGAAACAATACCAAATAAAAGAGTATATTTAGAAGCATTCAGAGTTGATAAAAAGTATCGAGGACAAGGCTTAGGGCAAAAATTGGTAAATTATTGCATAGATTATTTAATTGGGATGGGATATACTGAATTTACTATTGGAGTAGAAGATAATAATGAAATAGCAAAACATATATATTTTAAATTAGGATTTACTAATGCAATAGATAAAGGGTATGGTGATGAATTTGATCCTAGTGAATATACATTATATTTAAAAGATATAAATAATTCATTTAATAATAAAAATGTAACAGTAGTAATTGATGGTCAAGCAGGAAGTTGTGGAAAAGGTAAAATTTGCGGTTACTTATCTAAAATAGATAATTTTACTATATCTACAAATAATTGGGCTACTAATGCAGGTCACACTTATGTAAGTGATAGTGGAGAAAAAATTGTAGTTAGCCATTTACCTATGGCAGTGTTAAATCCTAATTGTAAGTTACTTTTAAATGCAGGTAGTATAATTACTCCAGAAATATTATTTGAAGAAATAAGAAATTATAAAAAAATAATTGGAAACAGAAAGATATATATTCATCCAAGAGCAATGATTATTTTAGAGAAGCATCGTGAAGAAGAAAAGAGAATAATTAGAAGTGGCTCAACATTTAAAGGTTGTGGAGTTGCACAATCTGAAAAAATTATAAGAAAACCAGATATTATTTTAGCAAAAGATTATTTTGAAAATATTCCACTAGACTTAAAAGATATTATTGAGATAGTAGATACTGCTAAAATGATAAATGAATGCAATCAAAGTATTTTAATAGAAGGAGCTCAAGGTCAGGATTTAGATATAAATTATGGACTTGATTATCCTAATGTTACAAGTAGAATGTGTAGTGCAAGTCAGTTGATTGCAGACAGTGGAGTTAGTCCATTTAAAGTGAAGGATATTTATATGATTATAAGACCATATCCTATAAGAATAAGTAATGAAACCAATATCGGAGAAAAAATATATAGTGGTGATTATGCTAAAAGCAAAGAAATTACTTGGGAAGAAGTTAAAAAAAGATGTGGATGTAATGTTGATTTGATAGAATATACAACTGTTACAAAAAAAGTTAGAAGAGTTTTTGAAATGAATTGGGAAAGATTGAAATATAATGTTATGATTAATAGACCAACTCAAATAGTTCTAAATTTTGCACAGTATATAGATTGGAATGCTTATAAATGTAAAAATTATAATATGCTTCCAGAGAAAGTAATTAAATTCATAAAAAGAATTGAGGACGAAACTAATATACCAGTTACACTTATAGGAACTGGAGAATGTGAAAGTGATATTATTGATTTGAGAAAAGAGAAAGGAAGAAAAATATGAAAACTATTGGAATTATTGGTGGAATGAGTTATGAATCATCTATTCATTATTATGAAAGAATAAATGATCAAGTAAATAAAATTGCAGATGGGTTAACTTGCGCAAAAATGATTATAGATAATGTTAATTTTGAAGAAATAAGAAAATTAATGTTAAATAATGAGTGGGAACAAATAGGAATAGAATTAGGAAATATAGCTAAAAAGTTAGAAAATGCAGGAGCAGATTATATTGTTATAGCAACAAATACAATGCATAAATTAGCAGATTATATCCAGAAACAAATAAATATTCCATTAGTGCATATAGCAGACTGTGTTGCCAAAAAATGCAAAGATAATAATATTAAAAAAGTAGGTTTGCTAGGGACAAGATATACTATGATTGAAGATTTTCTAAAAAATAGACTTAATCAAAATGGACTTGAAGTTTATGTACCAAGTAATGAAGAGGAAGTATCAAATATAGATAGAATAATATTTGATGAACTATGTAAAGGTGAAATTAAAGAAGAATCAAGAAAATATTACATAGATATTATAAATAAAATGATTAAAGAAAATCATATAGAAGGAATTATATTAGGATGTACAGAAATAGAAATGCTTATAAAACAAAATGATATAAGTATTCCTATTTTTGATACTACACAATCTCATATAGATTCAATTGTTGAATTGTGTTTAGGAGAGTAATTAAAAATATATGTTAATTTTTGAAAAGTTTACATAAGTTTGACAAATTTTTAAAACAATAGTATAATTGTAATGGAACAAATTTATATGCCCTAATAAAGAAAGGAGCCAATTATGGCAAAGTATTTAGTAGCACTGCAGGTAGGCGGACTTCAGGAAGACCCGGAATTCAGGTTCTGCAATCTTCAGGAAATCGAAGCAGAAACAAGAGCCGAGGCTGAAACGCAGTATAATAGAAAAAATAACTGCGATTTTTTCTATGGTAAATGCATCGGCATAAATGGAGAGATCCATCAAAGCTGGGTGAATGAACCGCAAACAATACGCAGATAGGAATAGGGTAGTAATCGGGCTTAGAAAAATTCTAAGCCTGATTTGTTTATAAAAAGATAATAGATAGATATAAGGAATGATATTAAAATAAATGGAAATAAGAAAAAAATAGAAAAATTAATTAAGAATAATAATTTAGGTAAAGAAATTTTAAGTATAAGCAAAGTTACAGGTGGTTTGTCTCACAAAATGTATAAAGTAGTTACAGATGAAAAAACATATGCAGTAAAAGAGTTGAATCAAGGAATTATGAAAAATAGTGATGCTTATTCTAATTTTGTTTTTTCAGAACAAGTAGCAGATATTGTAATAAAAAATAAAATTCTTGCAATTGGTGCAATAAAATTAAATAATGATATTATGAAAAAAATTGACAATGATTATTTTATGATTTTTAATTGGTTTGATGGAAAAATATTAAATGCAGAAGATATAACATTAAGTCATTGTGAAATAGTTGGAGAAATTTTAGCTAAAATTCATAATATAGATTTTAGTGAAATTGAAGAAAATACAAGAAAGAAAATAGATATAAAAAATTTTGATTGGAATATATATCTTGAGCAGGCTAAAAAGTTAAATAAAAAATACACAGAAATATTAAATCAAAATATTAATATTTTATATGAATTAAATCAAAAATCAAATAAAGCTCTTTTATATGCAAATCAAAATTTGATAATTAGTCACACAGATTTAGATAGAAAAAATGTAATGTGGAAAAACGATACACCATATATTATAGATTGGGAAGCAAGTGGATATATAAATCCAACTTTAGAACTAATACAAGTTGCTTGGTATTGGTCAGGTGGAGATATAGGAAATATAGATTATAATAAATTTGAAACTGTTATTAGTGCATATAAGAAGTATGCAAAAAGAAATATAGATAAAAATATTAGTAAATTAATGTTTGCAGATATATATTCTGGACTTGCATGGTTAGATTATAATTTTAAAAGAGCTTTATGTATTGGAAATATATATGATAAAGATGAAATTAAGTTAGCCGAAAATGAAATAGAACAATCTATAAATGAAATTAAATATAATGTAAGTCAAATGAATAATATGTTAAATATTATTGTTAAAAATTTATAAGGAGAAAATAATGTTAAAAGATTTGTGTTTTGAAGTAATACAAACATGTCCAAATAAATGTAGGTTTTGTTCTTCTAATTCATCACAAGATAAACAAAAAATAATTAAATTAGAAATGTTTAAAAAAACAATTAATCATTTTGTAAATAATGGTGGAATAGAAGAAATATCAATTTCAGGAGGAGAGCCATTTTTACATCCAAATTTATTTGAAATGATAGGATTTTGTAAAGATAATGGAATTAGAACAGTCCTTTTTACAAGTGGAATAAAAGAGGCTCCCGAAATTCCAGTGGAAATGATAGAATATATTAAAAGCAAATGTGAAAAAGATATACAAGAAATAGAAGAGCATGAATCTTGGAATGAAAGAGTAAAAAATAATGTAAAAAGATATTATGATAGATGTTTAGAGTCTAAACCATTTGGAGCAATAACAAAACAAGAATTTGAAAAATTAAGACAATTAGGTTTAGATAAAATTGTATTTGATTGGCAAGCATTTGAAGAAGAAACAGACAATTATTTAATGGGAAGAAATGCTTTAAATACATATTTAATGGATTCTCTAATAAGAGCAAGTTCAAATGGTTTAAATGTTGATGTACATTTTATTCCTATGAAACCAAATTATAAACAATTTCCAGATATATTGGAATGTTTAGAAATGTCAAAAGTTAAAAATATTAGTATTTTAAATTTTGTACCACAAGGAAGAGGAAGAGTTAACAAAAAAGAATTAATGCTAAATGAGGAGGAATTAAAAGAATTTTCAGAAATATTGGAAAATGCAAAAAAGAATTATAGTGGAAATATTAGAATAGGAATTCCATTAAATGGAAAAATATCACATTTATGTACAGCAGGAACTGAAAAATTAGATATAAAATATGATGGAACAATACTTCCATGTCCTGCATTTAAAGAAATAGATGTGGAAACAATGAAGAAATATGGTATTAAATTGTATAGCATATATGAGGATTTAGAAAAGGTTGTTGTATGTGGTGGAAAAAGAAAGGAACCATTGTGCAAACAGGTTTATGGATTTTCAGGAAGATTGGTTGATAAAAATTATGAAAGATAGGAGAAAAATATGGAAAAAATTATAGTTTTAGGTACTGGAACTGCAAGTGTTACAGAAAACTTTAATACATGTTTTGTACTAGAAGATAGTAAAGGTAAATATTTGTTAGTAGATACAGGTGGTGGAAATGGAATATTAAGGCAATTCAAAAAAGCCAATATTGACTTAAATAAAATACATAATATATTTATATCACATAAACATATTGACCATTTATTTGGTATGTTATGGATATATAGGTTTGTTGACTTGGCAATGCAAAAAGGAAAATACGAAGGCAATTTGAATATATATTGTCATGATGAAGTTGCAGAAATTATAAGAAATCAAATATATACTTTATTAAGAAAAAGCCAACAAAAATTTATAGATAAAAGAATTTTTATAAATATAGTAAAGGATCATGAAAAAATTAAAGTTTTAGATTATGAATTAGAATTTTTTGATATTTTTTCTAAATCAGATAAACAATATGGATTTAAAACAACATTAAATAATGAAAAAGTTCTTGCATTTATGGGAGATGAACCATTAGATGAGAAATTATATGATGATGTTAGAAATATAGATTATTTATTGCATGAATCTTTTTGCTTAGAAACAGAAGCAGATAAATATAAACCAAGAGAAAAAAATCATGATACTGCAAAATCAGCAAGTATAAAAGCAGAAAATTTAAATATAAAAAATTTAATTTTATGGCATACACAAGAAAATTTAAGAGAAAAGCGAAAGGAAATGTATATAAAAGAAGCTAAAGAAAACTTTACAGGAAATGTGTATGTTCCTAATGATTTTGATGAAATTATTTTATAAATCAAAAAGCCAACTCCAAGAAGAGTTGGCTTTTTCTTATACTAAAAATATTTTGTATAGTTTTTCAGAAAGTTTAATTTGAAGAATAGACTATGATTGGAATTGTATAATCGATGTTTTCATAAATGCTTTGTGCGGCACTTCTAGGAAGATTTACACATCCATGAGAACCATTTCCATTGTAAATAGTTCCGCCAAATGCACCTCTCCAAGAAGCATCGTGAAGTCCGATGCCACCGTCAAACGGCATCCAGAAATCTACATGTGAGGCATACTTTGTTCCATTATCATTGTAACCACGCAAAATTCTATCTGTTTCTTTGCTGGTAAGGAAGAAATAACCTTTACGTGTATCGTGATTGCCCTTATTACCAGTTACACAATCAGTACTTACAATACATTATCCATTTTTATAAAACCATACATGTTGTCTTGCTATGTCTATTTCAACATAACTATCGCCAACAGAAAGATTATAAATGGGATTATGTATGTAAGTTTGCGCTGTACCCAGTTCTGATTTTATCAGCACAATTTCAGCTTCTTTGTTAAGAGACAAATTTTTGGCTGGAACAGTTACAGTTCCAAAATCTGTTGCCTGAAATTCAAAAGTTGTTGAAGAACCTTCACAACTTTCAGCTAATAAATCTACCCAAGTAGGTAAATTCGAATCAATATCAATACTATAATTTCCATCATCACTAACAACAATCCAATCTTTCATTACAGATTTATCTAAAATTAAAGAAGAATTGTCATTAATATTGATAGTTATTGTTGTATTTAAAATATCATTTATTGAATCTACTATTATCTGCAAATCTTCAGATTTTATTTGTGGAGTAGAATGAGTAATACTGGCAAAATCGATTGTTGTTTGCCCATCTCTAATGCTTCTGAAAGCTAATCTTGCGGCTTCATTAAAATCAATGTAATTTCCATTAACTTCTGGTACAATAGAGAGTAAATTATCTTCAGATAATGTTATGTAGGCATCTTGTGGATAGATCATAGCGTTTTCATCAAAATGTGGATTTTCTTCCATAATATCAAGCAATGTTGGTGTGTCCAATAAAAAAGATGATAAATAAAACTTTTTTTGTTTGTCACCAACTTTTTGGCTAACCAAAAAAGTTTCTATTTCGCTGTAACTTGCCTCTAAATCAAAAAATTTTCCAGTACAAGTAGTAATATCATCTGTGAAAACAAAAGATATAACTTTTTCTCCAAGTTCCATATTCAATTTTTCATGTGCTTGTTTAGCTGTCATCCAAGAACAATCTACACCGTTTATAGTAGTGTCTGGATTGAAGTGAGTTTTGTAGAAGTTCCATAAGTTTGTACCAGCGATGATGATAGCTATAGCTATTGCGAGTGTTGCAAATGATGCACGCCGAACTTTTCTTCTACGGAGTTTTTCTTCACTTAATTTACGTGAATTTCTCCGATAAGTAGTATTGTCGTGATTTCTAGTCATAGTGTAAGCTCCTTTCTGAGTTTGCTTAATAAACGTTTTTTGCTAAGTATCATTATAGCATGGGTAACATAAAAAGTCAAAATAATGTTGAAAAATAGTATTAAATATGATAATATATTTATGTTAACTTTTAAAAGGAGAAAATATAATGAGTTTTGAAATTAATATTTTTGTTAATAAAATCCAAAGAATGCCATTATCAAAAGTACAAGAGATGTTAAAAAAATACGATAAAGAAATTGAAAAATTACCATTTTTAGATGCTAATGCGATTCTTAATTTTGTTGAAAAAAGATTTAATCTTTATGAAAGAATTTCTCCAAATGAAGTATTGTTTCAGAGAGTTTTATTTTCTGATTTAGCATATGAGAATAGAGGGTTCGGAAATACAGAAATTGAAGAAAGTGCAAAAAATGAACTTAAATCATTAGATTTGCTTACATTAATAGAATCACTACAATATATGGATAAAGATTGTATAAAAGAAGTATTAAGAAAACATCATAATTTATTAGATTCTAAAATTGTAGAAACAATAATTATCAATTTACCAGAAGAGGAACAAATTTCTGTAATTGAAATTTGCAGAGATGAATTAATGAATAGTGAACCTAATACATTTTATAATTTTATGGCTTCAGTTTCAAAGGATACACAAAAATATATATTAGAAACTTTTGATGAAAAGTTTAAAGATTATTCATCAGAAGATATGTCTAATGTTGCTATGTCTTTGTATCAAGATAATATAGAGTTTTATACTCAGAAATATGCTAGAAATATAGGAAATGATGAAGATTGCTATAAAGTAATAATGTCTAGTAATGATGAAAATTTAGAAGAAACAGTAAATAGATTTAAAGCTCAAATTCAAAATATAGATGCAGATAGTTTAATGAAAATGTTTTGCTTAAAAACAAATAATTCAGAATTATTATACAAAATATGGTCTGAATTAGGTGGGAAATTATCAGAAGTATCTACACCATATTTTAAAACTTTTATAAAAAGACTAGAAGATAAAGAAAGAATAGATTCAATATATAAATTAAAAGAAAAATTTTCTACAATGGATTTAAATGAGATAGTAGAACTTTTTGAATATGATTCTGATGAAGTAAAAGCAAGAGTATTACTTGAATATAGAGATAGATTTTCAGGAGAAAAATCACAAACTTTAGAAAAATTTATGTCTAAATCAGTAAAAAATAAAATGATAGAGATTTATTCTGCTCAGAAATTAGAAGAATTTGAAGAATTAAAAAATCAAGGTATTGATTTAAAACAAGAATTTAACAAAACTGTTTCAGAACTTAAAGATGATAAATCTCATAAATTGTTTGATGATGATTATATTAAAGCAATATTATTAAGTAGAATACTAATGAAAAACAATGAAATAAATGATAGAAATGAAAGTTATATAAATTTAAGAACTAAATATATGAATCATTTATTTAAAAATCTTCGTAGAGACAATACAGTTGATGATAATATAAGCAATAGTTTATTTTATAGAATTGTTAAAGGAAATATCTCATTTAGTACACTAAATGATTTAGAAACTGCTAAAGCATTAATTTATTTATCACGTAATCCACAAGAAAAAGATGTTGAAAAAGTTGAGAATATAGTAAAAGATGTAACAGAAAAACAAGTTCAAACATATAATTTAAAACTTTACAAAAAATTGTGTTCAAAAATAAAAGAAAGATATAAACAAACAAATCCATTAGATGAAAACGTGCAAAAATTAGCTTATAAAATGTTTTTCCTTTGTGGATATGATAAAACCTTAAAAATGTTAGAGAGTGAAACTGGTTTTACAACTTTTGAGTATATGTTTAATGATTTAAAATTAAGAAATATAGATATGAATACAGATGGAACTCCAAAAACAAATGAAAAATTAAGCAATTTCTTATTTGGAGGAAGTGGAAACTTTGCTAATTCAAATATAAATAGAATGTTAAATGGAGAAATTCCTGAATTTGATAGATATTTATCAACTATTTGTAATGATTGGGATTTAATTTATAAAAAATTAAATGGAAATATAAGTGTAAAAAGAGTATTAGAGTTATTTAAAAATCAAACTATATTTTTAAAACCTGATGAATATAAACTAGAGCCAGTATTAAGAGATATAGGAACTAAAAAGCCAGAGATAATTCAAAAAGCCAAAGACTGGTATTCTACAATGAGACAAAGACAATATTCTACAATTCCTAAAGTTCAAGGAAAAATTGATAATTATGAATATGAAATGTTAGATTTAGATAACCCACTTGCATTATCAGTTGGATATTTAACAAGATGTTGTTTTTTAATAGATGGTTTATCAAGACAATCTTTACATCATTCAATAAGTAGTAAAAATGGAAGAACTTTTGTAGTTAGAAAAGATGGAGAATTAATTGCACAAAGTTGGACTTGGAGAAATGGAAATGTATTATGTTTTGATAATGTCGAAACAAGAGGAAGTTATAGCTATGATAAATTATTAGAAGTTTATCAAAAGGCAAGTGATGAGTTATTAGAGGTTTCTCAAAATTCAGAAAATGATGTAGAAAGCTTGAAATTAGTGACATATGGAACATCAGAATCTAAGATGACAGAGCCTGAGAAAAAATTAAATATGAGACCATTACCTACAATGCTAGAAAATGTTAATTATACAGACGCTAAATATGAACAAGCAATACTTGCTGAGAGAAATTATGATGATTTATATTTTGGTGAAGTAGTTGCGAGATATGAAGATCCAAGACCTGATATTTTAGAGTATTGTAATATATCAAGTTTAAATGACAAAGAAATTGAGAAAATAAATATAGAATTAGATAGTATAGAATATTCTAAAACTGGAAATACAAGAAAAAATAATGTTAGAAAATGTAAATATGTAGCTTATAATAAAGATTGGTATATAGCAATAAATAATGATGGTGATGTTGAAATGCAAATATTACCAAAAGATAAAAGAGCTACACAAGAATGTAAAACCAAGGCGAAAGAAATATTAGAACAAATTAAATCTGATAAAATAGTAGTTCCAATAGATTTTGATGATGTTGGGGGTGATATTAGATAATGAAAGAATTTATATTAAAAGATGTTAGAAAAAAATTAGTTGGTTATGATAGAGAAGTAGATGGAGACTTTGAAGAATATAGTGCAAGATATATGGATAGAGATAAAAGAATAGGATACCCAGATAGTATGTTCTTGTTTTTGGATATTTTATGTTCAACATTGCCTGATATAGTTAGTATTGATGAGTTTATGCTAAATATAGAATTATTGATAAATGATTTAGAAAAAGGAAAATGTGGATTTCATAATAGTTCTGTTACAGAAAAAAGATTTGAAAATTTAAAAGAAATTCTAGAAGTACATGGAGACTTACCACAAGTTATGTCTTTTATTCCAAGATATATTGAAACTGTAACTGATGAAGAATTTTCAATAGAATTCTCAAAGAGATTTGCAGAAGAAATATTAGGACAGCAAGCAATTGATGATAATGATGTAGATTATGGATATATAGAAATAGATAAAAATACAATAGATATTTCTAATAAAGATAAAGCAGATGTTTTAGCAGCATTGTATAACAGTAGTCAACCAGTTGGAATGGGAATGGCTCAATATGATCCAACTCCAATGACAAAAGAAGTTGCAGAAAAAATATTAGAAAAAGAAAAATGTTTTAGCTATCTTCTTGGAAGACCATTATATATAAGATTAGATGATAATAAGTTATTTGTTGGAGCTTATAATAGAGACAATGGAAAAAATTTAGCACAAAGAGCTATTTCAAAATGCAGAAATATTAATGATATAGGTAAAGAAAAGATTAAAACTCCACAAGAAAAATTAGAAGAAGAAATCAAAAAAAGAATAAAAGAAGAAATAGTAAAAAAACAAAGAGAAAAGAATGAGCAAACAGTAAGCAATACTACTTATACACAAAGAAGTGGACTAGAACATATAGATGTATCTTCGCTACCACCTCTTAGAAGATTAGTTGAAGAACAGGGGTATAATATAAGTGAAGAAACTTTAGAATTTATAAAAAGAGTTGAAGATGAAGCATATCCAGAAGAAATGAAATTAATGCAAGATATAGATATGATTGAAGAATTAGAAGATATATATGGATATTATACAGAAGAACTAACAATTGCAAGAAATAATGATTGGTATATTATATATGGAGATGATGAAGATTCAATTGAAATTGTTGATATTGCATCATTACCAACAAGAGAAAGAGTAGCAACACAAGAAATACATAATTATATTACAAGAGTAATAAATCAAAAAGCACACAATGACCATAAACCAGTAACTTTAAGTGCTAAAGAAGATACATCATACAGAATGATTCAAAGAATGGTTAGAAATGGAGAATATGAAATTATAGACGATACTCCAGATACTTGGGAAGATAATGATGAAATTATTATGCATAATTTAGTATTAACACCAATTATTCAAAGAGATAGAGGTGAAATTTAGGGACCTCCCTAAATTTCACTTTTATTTTACGAAAATATATGATAGAATTCAAAAAAGAAAATATAAAGGAATTTAAGATATGAACGAGATAGTTTTTGTAACACATAACAAGGGAAAAGCAAAATCAGCTGAGAAGTATTTTAGGAATATGAAATTTAGTACATTTGATTTTGAATTAGATGAACCTAGAAGTGATGATATAAAAGAAATAGCAACAGCAAAAGTTAAACAAGCATATAGTATTGTGAAAAAACCATGCATAGCACTAGATACAGGATTTTTTATAGAAGCATTAAATGGTTTTCCCAGAGCTTTTGTTAATTTTTCACTAGATACAATAGGTATTGAAGGAATATTAAAATTAATGCAAGGAGTTGAAAACAGAAAATGTAAATTTGAGGAATGTCTTGCATATCATGACGGAAAAGAAATACATTATTTTTATGGAAAACATCCAGGAAATTTAGCAGAAAAAATTCAAGGAAAAGATAGAGAAGAAAAATGGTCAGATTTATGGTATATATTTAAGCCAGAACATTTCGATAAGACACTTGCTGAAATGAATCAAGAAGAAAGAGAAAATAGAAGAAAAATTGATGGTTCAGTAGAAGCACTAAAGGTTTTTGCTAAATGGTATGAGAAGGAAAATGAGTATCAAGAAATATATAATAAACACAAAAAATTAATAGATATAGCAATTGAGAAAACAAAGTTATGTGAAAAAGATCCACTTCATTTTATAGGACATACGATAGATGTTATAAATTATGAAAAAGAATTATTAGAGACCTTTAATGCTGATAAAGAAGTATGTATTATATCTGCGTATTGGCATGATGTTGGAAGAAGTGTATGTGATAAAGGGCATGAGGAAGAAAGTGGAAAGATCTTAAAGGAAGAGATGAAAAAATTAAACTATGATGATGATATGATAGAAAAATGTTATCTTGCTGTTATAAATCATAAAAGAAAAAGTATACTTCCAACAATAGAAGGAAAAATTCTACGAGATGCAGATAAAATTGCATATATTGGAAAAAACAGATGGGATAGATGTATGAAAGAAAATATGCATGAATTGAATGAAATTGTGGATGTATATTTACCGATTTTAAGAGATGAAATTTTAAGATTTGAAGAATCAAGAAAAATATTTGATAGAGATATGAACAATTATGTTAAAGGTTATCTTGAAGAGATGAAGAAAGGAATATAAAAAATGGAAAATTATTTTATTATACATGGATCATTTGGAAATCCATATTCAAATTGGTTTAGCTGGTTACATGATTTTTTAGAAAGTGAAGGTAAAGCAGTTTATGTTCCAGATTTTCCAATTGGAACAGAGTATCAAAATTATGAAAATTGGAGCAAATTACTTAAATATTATTGTGAGCTAGGATTAATAAATGAAAATACAACTATTATCGCACATAGCATTGCACCAGTATTTGTATCAAAATTTTTAGTTTTAAATAAGATTAAAGTTAAAAAACTAATTTTTGTATGCGGATTTAATAATTATTTTGGAATTAATGATGAATATGATACTGTTAATGGAAGCATGTATTTTGAAGAATTACAAGATGTAAAAATTTATGCAAATGAAATAATTTGCTTTTATTCTGATAATGATCCATATGTAAAATATGATGCAGAAAAGGAATTTGCAGATAGAGTTGCAACAGAAAAGGTTTTTATACCAAAAGCAGGACATATAAATAAAGAAAGTGGATTTGATACATTTGAAGATATTGTAAGTTATTTATAAAATTATTAAAAATACAAAGGAGATAAAAATGGGGTTTTTAGATAGTATAAAAGAAACAGTTAACGAGTATAAAAGATATAAAGAAAATGGAAGAAATTCTAAATCTTTAGCTAAAAATGGAAGAAGTGGTGGAATTATAAATTACTTAGCTCTAAAAAGATTCGAACAAAAATATGAAGAAACATTATACAAGCATTTTCAAATACCTAAAGATATTAAACATTATGAACAGTTGATTAATATTTTTGGGAAAAAGAATTTAACTAATGTGTTAAATGATTCTACTATAACAACATGTGAAATGGGAGATAAACTTTTTGAAGGACTAAGTAGTGAAGAGGTTAGAAGTAGAGATGAAAAATTTGTAATAGAAATGCTTGAAGATTCAATAGCTTTTAATAGAGCAACAGGAATGGAATTATCAGAGATTAATTCCGGAATTTCTCCTCAATATTATAAAAGAAAATCTTTAAACAATGGAAACATGATTGATGTGTTAAAGGGAAATAATATAACTAAAGATGAATTGCAAGAAATTTATCAAATATATGGTCAAGAAATAATATCATCATATAATAATGATTCATATATAAGAAATAAAAGTGTATTAAAAATACATGAAGAAGATTCAAAAAAAAGTAGTTATACAGGAGAACTACAAGATCATGTAACATATTATTCTGAAGGAGATTTTAAAGCAATATTTGATAAATATTTTAATGGGGAAGAAATGTCAAAAACAGAACAGTGTATTTTGATAGGAATGTTAGTAAAAGAAACTGAATTAATTAACATGTATACACCAAAACATTTGAAAGAAAACCAAGAATTTATAAAAGCTGAGATGGATATAGGAATTTTTGATGATATGGTAATATCAGATAAATCTTATAGTAATGAAGATAGAAAAAGACTAGTATCATTAAAAGGAACATGGAAAAAAGATGATTTAGACAGATATAATAATTTAGATTTACTAAAACAAAGAATGTTATCAGGTGCCCAAACACAAGAAAATTTACAAGTGATTAAAAAGATAGAAGAAATAATGGAAAAGCCATTTGAGGATATACAAAATAGTGCTAGTGAAATTGCAGATGTGATGAATGATATATATATGGATTATGAGGTACAAAATAGAAGTCAGATTATAGAAAATGTTTATAATCCTAAAGATTCACAAGAAATTGTAATAACAGATTTAGCTCAGATGGGAGAGTCAGCAATGCTTCACTTTTTTTCGCCTAATAGTAGAATGAGTAGATTTGATGCATATGTAAAAAGATTAGAAGACCAATCTTCTAAAAGTTCAGGAAAAAAAGTAGTTTTTTCAGATGAAGAAAAAGAAGCAATGAAATTGCAATATGAAAATAAGGAAAATCATTATATAACAGATTATGCTTTGGATTTTGAAGGAATAGGACAAGTAGACTCATTTTTACAATATGCTACCAATACTTCTGAACAATTGTGTGCAATGATTACTACACCTGAGAAGATTTTATCTGGAAAAGAAATAAGAGGAACAGTTGCATTAGGTTTTTCTAAACAAACTTTAGAACCAAGTTTGATAGCAACTATTTCTAATAAAAATATACATTCAAATAAAGGAATAGATTATGTCGAAAGTAGCAATACATTTAAAGATTTTTCAGCATCATATGATGAATTAATTGCAAATGATAAAAAATCTGGTGGAAATACTGAATTAGTTTTATTTAGAAATTCTTATGAAGCCTCATTAAAACCATCATATGTAATGTATATAGGAAATGATAAATTAGATTCAGCAAATGAGCAACAAAATCTTAATGATATAAGAGAACAAATGAAAAATGCAGGTTTAAATGTTCCATTAGTTATATTTGATAGATATAGTATTCGAGAAAAAATGAATGAAGCGAAAAAAGATGTTCAAGAATATACAGGTGAAGATAGATAAAAAAGAGGAAAATATGAAATTTGATTATAGTAAAATAAAAAGTTATGATGAGCTAATAAAAATTGCTAAAAGTTTAGAAACAGAAGAACAAAAAGTATTTTTGTTATGCAATTATTTCATGGAAAATGTTTCATACAATTATGCGTATTTAGAAGCTATAAGAATAGATAGAGAAAACACAGGAATGGAAAAAATGATTCAAGAAATAGATTCAAAATATAATGTTTATGATGAAGAAGAACGTGTAAAAGCAAAACAAGAATTAGAAGAGAAAATGCAAGAAGATATGAACAAAAGATATAAAGATGAAAATATATCAAAAAAGCAATTAAAAGAATTTTTATCTGCGATAGATGAATTGTATGGAACAATAATTCCAGAACAGCCTGAAAGAAAAATAATTATATTTGGAAAAGAAAGTAAAATTAATGCAATTCCAGAAAGAGCAATGGCTTTATTAGAAACTATAAGAACAATAAAAAATGAAAAAAGCGAATTACTAAACAATAAAATTGTAGAGAATGGCTTACTAAAACAAGGTGTTTGTGCTGAATTTGCTCCATATGCTAAAAAATATTTTGATGATTTAGGAATGGCATGTGAAATTGTATATGGACAAGGAACTGTTAATCATGTTTGGAATTTAGTTGAAGTTAATGGGAAATTAAGACATCTAGATTTAACTAATGCAATGTTTATAAGAGATGGATATGGAGAAAATCCTACTAAAGTAATTCCTGAAAACTGGTATATGGCAAGTACAAATGAAATATTTAAAATGCAACCATGTAGAAAAATAGAAAAGATAGGTAGTAGCAGACCAAACCAAGATATAACAAAGGAAAATTTCTCAGAATATGAGCAATTTATTGATAATTCAATTTCAAACAGAAATTATGATAGATAGAGGTAGAAATGAAAAGAATAGTTTTTTTAGGAACAGGAAATGGGATGACTTTAGATTTATACAATACTTGTTTTTCAATCCAAAGTGATAATGAAAATTTTTTAATAGATACTGGCGGAAGTGTTGAGATAATAAGAAGATTAGAAAAAGCTGATATAAAATTAAAAGATATTAAGCATATGTTTATTTCACACAATCATACTGATCATATATTAGGTTTAATTTGGATATTTAAGAAAATAGGAGTAGATGCAATTGCTGGAAGAATACAAAATAAGATAAATATTTATTGTAATGATATTGTATATGAATCAATTGCAGGAATATCAAGATTAATATTACCTCAAAAAATATTTGAAGGTGTTTTTAAAGTTATAGATTTTCATGTTTTAGAAAATGGAGAAAAAATTCAAATTAACGGGATAAATTATGAATTTTTTGATATAAATGCAAGAGGAACCAAACAATTTGGATTTGAGTGTTTTATTAATGAGAAAAAAGTTATATTTTTAGGTGATGAAACTATAAATTCAAATT
>CAORJJ010000003.1:34903-45618 GCA_948517135.1 uncultured Clostridia bacterium
ATGAAAAAGTTAATGGCGCAGATTGGGTTATGCATGAGGCTTTCTGCTTAGATTCAGAAGAAAATATTTTTCATGCTTATGAAAAGAATCATTCAACAGTAAAAACAGCAAGTGAAATTATGAATAAATTAAATGTTAAAAATTTAATTTTATATCATACAGAAGAAACACATGGAGATGATAGAAAAAAATTATATCTTGATGAAGCAAGAAAATACTTTAGAGGAAATGCATATGTACCAAATGACTTAGAGATTATAGAATTATAGGAGAATGATATGATAAATGAAAAAGATTTATTAAAAAGTAATATCTATGATGTAAGTGAAACAATAATAATTGTAGGAAGTTGCTTAAAAAATATGCAACCAGAAGGCTATAAGAAATTAACTAAAATAAGTAAAAATATTTATGAATTATGTTTAGAAGAAACACATATAAATATGGCAATAACCAAAATTAGTGCTATGATAAGAACAAAAAAAGTTTCAAATATAGTATTTGCAACTGTTGATAAATCACCACATTGTGTACAAGTTCATTACATAAGAAATGAATTAGAAAAAATGATGGATTTAAAAGAGGTAAATATAACAAATTATGTAGTTGTTAATGATGAATTAATAGAAATTGATTCTAATATTATATCATTATCAAAAAACTTGTCTAAAATTAAAAAAATGGAGAAATAAATATGGAAGATTCAAATAGGTTAAAACTAGTATTCCCAACAGAAGAATATAAAGATCAAGTTGAAGATTTCTTGCAAGAACACTTTGATAATAATGAGTTTGAACTTCATGGAGATGGTGAACTTGATACAATAAAAGATTTTGATAAATGGCTTGAGAAAGTAAGGAATGATGTAAAAGATACAGTAGAAAAACATAGAGTACCAGCTACATTATTTTTAGCAGTAAGAAAAAATGATAATAGAATGGTTGGAATTATACAAATTAGACATAGATTAAATGAGAAATTGTTAAAAGATTGTGGTCATATTGGTGATGGTGTAAGACCTTCAGAAAGACAAAAAGGTTATGCAACTGAAATGATAAAACTAGCCTTAGAAGAATGTGAAAAACTTGGTATAAGAAGAGTTTTGATGACTTGCTATAAAGAAAATATTGGCTCTCGAAAAAGTATTCAAAACAATGGTGGGATTTTAGAAAATGAAATTATTGATGAAGATGGAAAAACAATACAAAGATATTGGATAAGTCTAAAAAAGAAATTTGCAACTTCTGTAACAAAATATGAAAATGTTTTAGAAGTTGCTCAATCAATAAAATCAATTAATAATGAAGATTTTGTAGGCGATATTTTTCTAAATCATTTTAAGAAAATATCAGAGCCATTTATTTTAGATAATGGACTTTGTATTCAAGATACAAATTATAAATGGTTAGAATTTTATGATTATACATCAAAAGTTAGATTAACAGCAGTATATAATGAAAAAAATGAAATTATAGAATGGTATTTTGATATGGCAAGAGAAATTGGAAAAGAAGATGGAATACCATATGAAGATGATTTATATTTAGATGTTGTATTAAGACCTGATGGAGAAACAATTTTATTAGATGAGTATGAACTAAAAGAAGCTTTTGATAGTTTAGAAATGACTAAAGAAGAATATCAAGAAACTTATAAAATTGCATATGATTTAATTGAAAAAATAAAAGATAACCAACAAAAAGTAAAAGCTTTTACAGATAAATATTTAAAAGAAATGTTATAAGAGGTGAGAGTATGCCTAAATTTATATTAATAATAGGTCCACAAGCAGTTGGGAAAATGACAGTAGGACAAGAGCTATCAAAATTAATAGATTACAAATTATTTTATAACCATATGACAATAGAAATGGTAAGATTAATATTTGATTATGATAAATCAGCATATAGTAAAATGAATCAACTGATAAGATATGAAACATTTAAGGAATTTGCTAAAAGCAATCAAAAAGGAATAATTTTTACTGGATGTTTTGACTTTGGAAATGATTTTGAAGAGGAAATGGAAGAAACAACTAAATGGATGAATTTATTTGAGGAATCATATGTTGTTGAATTGGAAACAACTTTAGAAGAAAGACTAAAAAGAAATAAAACAGAAAATAGATTAAAGCATAAAGCTTCTAAAAGAGATTTAGAGTGGAGTGAAAATGAATTATTAAATTCTTTAAAAAAGCATAAACTTAATTCAGATCCTGGCGAAGGTGAAAAAATATTTAAAAATTATATGAAAATTGATAATACAAATATTTCACCAGAAGAAGTGGCAAAAATGATAAAAGAGAGATTTAATTTATAGCAAAGAGGTAGAAATTGTGAAATTAGAAGATCTAAAGTATGAATATGATAAATTGCAAGAAAAATATGGAGCAAAAGAATTAGACTCTATTTATAATGGTGGATGCACAGAAAATCCAGATTTTTGTTTTGTATTTATGAATCCAACTGGAAGAAATATAGCTTCATCAAAAGAATGGAAAGGAAGAAAGTCACCTTGGATTGGAACAAAAAATATATGGGATTTGTTTTACAGGCTAAATTTAATGGATGAGGAAATTTATAAATTAATTAAGTTTATTAAGCCAAATGAATGGACAGAAGAATTTGCAGATGTAGTTTATGAAGATGTAAAAAAACATAAGTATTTTATTACTAATTTAGGTAAATGTACTCAACTAGATGCAAGGATTTTACCTAATAATGTTTATGAAGAATATTTGGAATTACTAAAAAAGGAAATTGAAATTATAAATCCTAAAGTAATAATTTTATTTGGAAACCAAGTAAGCTCTATTGTTTTAAAAGAAAAAATTTCAGTTTCAGAATGTAGAAAGAAAATGTTTGAAAGAGATATAAATGGAAAGACTTATAAATTTTATTCTGTATACTATCCAGTTGGAAATGGAAGAATTAATATAGATAAATCTATTGAAGATATTAGATACATACAGGAAAATGGAGGTAAATAAATGGAAGAATATTTTGATGTTTTAAATGAGAAAGGACAATATATTGATAGAATCGAAACTAGAAAGAATTGTCATAAATATGGATTTTGGCATAAAGCCACTGTTGTTTTTGTGATAAATTCCCAAAATCAAGTTTTACTACAAAAAAGAAGTGCCAATAAGAGAATGTGGCCTAATATGTGGGATGTAACAGCTGGAGGACATGTTTTGGCTGGAGAATTTGGATTTGAAGCAGTACTAAGAGAAACAAAAGAAGAATTGGGACTAGAACTTGATAAGAACGATATTACATTTATTGGTTCAACATTATCAACAAATGAAAAGGGTGATGTTGTAAATAAGCATTTTAATGAATATTATATAGCAAATAAAGATTTAGATGAAACAAAATTAAAATTACAATTAGAAGAAGTTTCAGAAGTAAAGTGGATAGATAAAGATGAAATAATATCAAGAATTAAAGATAATTATAATGGAATAACAGATAAAGAAGGCTGTTGGGAATATTTGATAAAGTATTATGAGTGGTCAAGCAGAAAATAATTCTTTTATTTTACATAAAGCTGTGTTATAATAGAAAAGTAACTTAACTTTTTGAATAATAGAAATGGAGGCTGACTTTATTATGGGGAAACGGACTAAGATAGATTCTAAAAACAACATCAAGACACGGGAAACAAGAGAAAAAATCGAACTTAGCGATACAGCAATAAAAGCTATGTATGGAGAGATGACGGCAATATGTATGACAATGGGTGCAACTTATGGTATATATATGCCGATTACGCCTCTTTGGTATGGAGATTTTCCAAAGTAGTTGCAATAAAAAGGGAACATGAGATTTCATGTTCCCTTTTGTTGTACAAATTAACTTTTTATGTAAATATAGTGGAAAAATGTCAAGAAGTGTGATAAAATGCTAAGAATAATTAGATAAAAAGGGAATGTGAATATGGAAATTTTATTAATTAATCCACCTAATATACCTTTTTCAGAATCAGAATTACTAATTGAACCAATAGATATTTTAGGAATAGGAACATATTTACAAGAGCAAAAGCACAAAGTTAATTTTTTAGATATGGATTGTAGAAAATTAAATTGTGATGATTTAACTAAATATATAAATAATATATTTATGCCAGATATAGCAGTTATTTCATATGATTATCATATACCATTACATACAGATAAGGCATTAAAGAATATTTCTAAAATATGTACTTTACTAAAAGAAAATAATATAAAAATAATTATGATAGGAAAAACAGTAACATATAACCCAAATATAATAAAAGAAATAAATTTTGATATTGGAATTATAGGAGAAGTTGAAAATACAATTATACAAGTTTTAGAAGAAAATAGTAACTTAGAAAATGTAAAAGGAATAGTTTTTCAAAAAGGAAATGAAATCATAATTAATTCATCAAATCAAGAAAAATGTAATTTAGAAGAATTACCAATTCCTGATAGAGATTTAGTAGATTTAAAAGATTATATAGAAGTAAGAAGTATATTAACAAGTAGAGGTTGTATAAATAAATGTGATTTTTGTCCTACATATAATTACTGGGGAGCTTGGAGAGGAAAAAGTGCAAAAAGAGTAGTAGAAGAGATAGAATATTTAGTAAAAAATTATAATAGTAAAAAAATAATATTTTTAGATGATAATGCAACAGCAGATAATAATAGAATGAAACAAATTAGCAATATTATTTTAGAAAAGAAAATAGATGTAAGACTAGGATGTCTTGCAAGTATAAATACATATGATAAAGAAACATTTGAATTAATGCATAAAGCAGGATTTAGATGGATTCATTTTGGAATAGAAACAGGTAGTCAAAAAGTGTTAGAAGCCAATAATAAGAGCTTTGATATAGAATATGCAAAAAGTATTATAAAAGAAGTAAAGAGAATTGGGTTTAGAGTAAGAACAAGCTTTATATTTGATTTGCCAACTACCAAACACGAAGATATGCAAAAAACAATTAAATTTATTTTAGATACTGAGCCAGATGAAATAAGAGGACATTTCTTATCTTTAAGATTAGGAACAACAATATATAACAATTTATCTAAGAAAAATAAATTACCTATTCAATATATACATAGTAATAAACCATTATTAGAAAATTCAGAATATACAAATAGTGAATTATTACAGGATATTGATATCCTAGTAAATGAATTAGAAAAAAGAGATTATAAAATTGTAAGAAATGTAAAAGAATGGGAAGATTTAGAAAAATTAAGAAATAAAGATGGTAAAATTAAATTTTTATCATTTTGTCCTTCAAGATATGGAATAGATTGGGAGATATAAATGAAAAAAGTAATTGGAATAACTGGATCTATTGGAAGTGGAAAGAGTTATGCAGTAAATATATTTAAGCAAATATGTAAAGAAAAAAATATAAAAGCAATTTTTATTGATGTAGATGATGTTCGAAGGAATATTTTAAATCAAAAAAAAATTGATAGAAATGAGCTAAACAAAAAAATTTATGAAAATGAAGATATAATGAAAATGTATAAAAATTTTATAAATCCTAAAATAAAAAAATATTTAGAAAATCAAATAAATACTAATGATGAACTAATATTTATAGAATGGGCATTACTTATAGAAGATAATTTTTATGATTTGGTTGATAAAATTGTAATGGTTGATTGTGAGCAAGATGTTCAAATTTCAAGATTAGAAAATGGAGATTTAGGAAAAGAAAATGTTATAAAAAGAATAAATTTACAATTAAGAAATTCAGAAAAAATTGAAAAGATAAAAAAACTAAATAAAGAATTTTGCATTATAAATACAAGCGAAAATCCAGAAATAAATATATATAGAAAAATATTTGAAAAAGAGGTATTAAACTATGAATAAATATCCATTTTGTTTATTTAGAATACCAGAAAAAGGTGGTAGAGTTTTATGGGAAATAACTAATACTTGCAATTACCATTGCTCTTATTGCATATTTAGTTGTGAAAATAAGAAATATGAAAATGAATTAACAACAAATGAAGTAAAAGAAGTAATTCAAGATTTAAAGCAAAATAATTTTTCATATATAAAGTTTACAGGTGGTGAGCCATTTGTAAGAAAAGATATGATAGAAATATTAAAATATTCGTCAGAACTTGGATTTGATATGGATATTTCTACTAATGCATCTTTAGTTACAAATGAAATTGCAAAAATTCTTAAAGAAATTAATTTTCCAATGGTACATGTTAGCCTAGACGGATATGACAAAGAGTCACATGAATATGTAAGAGGGAAAAATACATTTGAACCAACATTAAGAGGTATAAAGAATTTAACAGAAAATAATATTTATACAAGAATTGGAACAGTAATATATAAGGAAAATGAAAATAATTTAGAAGATATTATAAAACTTGCGATTAAGTTAGGTGTTAATGAAATTATATTTTCATTTATGGAAGCAGATGGTAGATTAAATGGAGATGATAATATTATTTCTAAAAGAGAAATTAAAGATGTAAAAAATGAAATTGAAATTTTATCTAAAAAATATGAAAATAAAATTAATGTAAAATACAGTTTTTCAGAAAATAATACTAGTCAATCAGAAGGAATATGTCCAGCAGTAAATAAGTTTATATATATTAATAATTTAGGAGAAATCTCACCATGTACATGGGTATCATCAAAATATAAATCTGAACTAACATTAAAAAATAGTAAATTTAATGAAATTATAAATTCGAAACAGATACAAAGTTATTTAAAATATATAAGAGAAAATGAAATAAAAGGTTGTCCAGTAAGTAGGAGAGATTAATGAATATAAAATATGCAAACCCAAAGCAAGTTAATTTAATAGAATTTAATTCAGAAAAATTTGCAAGTATATCTAAAATTTATTCATTTACAACTGAAAATATTAGTGGATATTTTAATTATTTAGATTTTAAAAATAAGAATATTTTAACTGTATCAGCCTCAGGAGATCATATAATAAATGCGTTTTATAAAGGAGCTATAAGTGTTACAGGCTTTGATATAAATTATTTAGCACTTGTTTTTACAGAATTAAAATTAATAGCTATTCAGGAACTTAGCTATAAACAATTTTTAGAATTTTTCTTAATAAATGATATAAATAATATAAGTAAAAATCTAAATGCTTTAAATTATAAACAATATATAGAACTTAGAAAGAAATTAACTGAAAATTCAAGAAAAATTTTAGATGATTTATATAGTGAATTTAATAATGATGGTTATAAATTTAGAAATTCATATATTTTTAATAATAAATATGATAATAATTCGTTAAAAATAGAGTCTAATTTATATTTGAAAAACGAATTAGAATTTAATAAGGCAAAAGAACAGATTAAAGATAAAGAAATTGTTTTAGTAAATTCTAGCTATAGTGATATAGCTTTAAATAAGTTGCCAAACCATGAAAGCTATGATATAATTCTTATGTCAAATATTAGTGACTATATTAAAGAGATATATAAGAATGAGAATTATTTAGAAGAATATATTAAAGAAATTATATATAATTTTAAATCTCCAAATAATCAAATTGTTTGTGCATATTTATATAACATTAAACAAGAACATTATAGGAGTGAAATTGATAATCCAGTACTTAGGAAAAAAATATTTAAAAAACTGAATATCAACTTTACAGAAGAAAAGTTCAAAAGTGTAATTAAAAATTGCACAGATAGTATAATTATAATTTAAGTGTTTTAGGAGGTTTATTATGTCAGAATCAAGATATGATGGAGAATCAAGATACGAAGAGCCTACAAGAAGAGTTTATAGAGAAATAGTAAAACCAGTTCAAATTGTGGAAGATGTATACGAAAAGGAACCAGAAGAAAATAATAACATTATTAATCCAGCTTTAATTTCAAGAGAAAAAACAAAAGAAGAGAAAAGTGGACTTGATATTGGAAAAATGAGAACGCAAATAGTAAACGAGTTATATATGGAATTTTATACAGAAATTAAAGAAGCTGTAAAAAAAGAAGTTGAACAAGATAAAAGTGAAATTGTAAGAGACGTTGCTTCTGAATTAAAAGCAAAATTAAAATCAGATTTAAAAAGAGATTTGTTAAGAAATTCAGGAGAAAGAGAATAATGTTAAATAATGATGAATTAGCAAAACTACATACTAATCAAAGATTATTTATAATAGAAATGCAATCAAGAGGAATTGATGTTGAAGTTATCTACAATGAAATGGAACTTATAAAAGCAGAGTATGGTAAACATATAGAATGGATTCTAGATAGAGATTCTTCTATTACACCATACTCTGTTTCTATTATATGTGGTGATAAATATATAACTAAGAAAATTCTTCAAAGAAGCGAAATAAGTGTGCCAACTGGAGAAATGTTTTATCCAAATGAAGCGCAATTATCTATTTTTTATGCAAGAAAAATTGGATTTCCAGTTGTTATAAAACCAGTATTTGGTTCTCATGGAGATCATATTTATATGGATGTAGAAAATGAAAAAGAACTAAAAAATATTGTAAAAGAAGTTTTTGTAAAAGATATAGGTAAGCCATTTATAATTGAAAAACAATTTGAAGGAAAAGAATATAGAGTATTTTTAACTAAAAATGGTGATTATGCAGTATTACATAGAGATCCAGCACATGTGATTGGAGATTCAAACCATACAATACTAGAACTAATAGAATTAGAAAATGAAAAAAGAAAAGTTAGAATTAATTCTTTATGTCCAATTGCTATTGATGAAATAACAGAAGTTTATATGAATAAAAACAATATTTCTTTGAGTGATATACCAAAAGAAAATGAAAAAGTATATTTAAGACATAATTCAAATGTTGCAAAAGGAGGACTTTGTATAGATTATACAGAACAAATACATCCTTCTGTTATAGAAAATTGCAAAAAAATATTAGATACTTTTTCAGGTTTATCTTATGTAGGAATTGATTATATGAGCAAAGATATTAAACAAAATCAAACACCAGATATGTATAATATTGTAGAAGTAAATACAGTACCAGGAATTCATATGCATATGAGACCAAGTTTAGGTACGCCTAGAAATATTGCAAAATATATGGTAGATATGATATTTCCAGAGACAGTAGAGGTGAAAAATGACTAAATTAAATTTATCTGAAAAATCTAAAAATTATTATGAAGAAAACAATATATATGAAATTTTCAGTCTTGCAGAAGATTATCCAAACAAGATATATAAATCATTATTGCCAGAAGTGAAAAATAAGGTAGTATTAGATTTAGGCTGTGGAACAGGAAAATTTATGGAAAAATTCTATAAAGACACTATTAAATATTATGGTTTAGATTTATCTAATCAACAATTGAATATTGCAAAGAAAAAAGTAAAAGGAAACAATGTTGAATTTATATGTTGTAGTGCAGAAAAAATTCCATTAAAAGATAATTCAATTGATGTTATCATTTCAACATGGGTTTTAGGAACTATTTTAGAAGAAGATAGAAGAAAAAAAGTTATTAAAGAAATGAGAAGAGTCTTAAAGAAAAGTGGAAGTATATATTTAGTTGAAAATGATATAGGTGGAGAATTTGAAGAAATAAGAAACAGATATCCAGATATATATAGAACAAAGTCTTATAATGATTCTTTAGAAGATAATGGTTTTGACTGTTATAGTAAATTTGAAACAGAATTTAAGTTTGATAATAAGATACAAGCTCAAAATATTTTTTCAAATATATGGGGAAATCAAATAGGTAACAAGGTGTCAAATAAAATTATAAAACAAAATATAATTATTTATAAATCAGAAAAAGAGGTATGAAATGAAAAATAGACCAATAAACACATTATTTATGCTAATGTCATTAGATGGAAAAATTAATAGTGGCAATAGTGATGAATTAGATGTTGACAAAGATTGGTGTACAATAAAAGGGGTAAAAGAAGGAATATCACAATATTACGAAATAGAGAAAACAACAGATTGGTATTCATTAAATACAGGAAGAACAATGGCAAAAATAGGTGTAAATGAAATAAAGGAAAAACCACAAAAAATAGAGTGTAGATTTGTAATTATAGATAGAAAACCACATTTAACTGATAGTGGAGTGAAGTATTTATTTGACTGGACAGAAATGCTATTTTTAATAACAGATAACAAAAATCATCCAGCATATAAGTTATTAGATAAATTTGATAATTTAAAAATTTTATATTATGATAAAATAGATTTAGAAAAATTAATGAAAGATTTGAAAGAAAACTATAATGTAGAAAAAATAACAATTCAATCTGGTGGTACTTTAAATTGTGAATTTTTAAGAAATAATTTAATTGACTATGTAAATATTGTAGTAGCACCAATCTTAGTTGGTGGAGCAAGTACTAATACATTAATTGATGGAAAGTCAATATCAAAGGTAGAAGAATTAAATAAATTAAAAGCATTAGAATTATTAGAATGTAATGTTTTAAAAAATTCTTATATTCAGTTAAAATATAAAGTTTTAAATAATTAGTAATGGAGATATTTTATGGATATGACTATTAGAAAAGCAGTAAGATGCTATTTAATTAAAGAAGATAGAATTGCTGTTATAAAATATAGAGATGATAACTTAAAAGATGGATAAAGATTAGTGATTTATTAAAAAAAGAAAAGTTATTATCAAATATATTAATTTTGGATCATTTTTTTATAAAAGCATTAACTAATAA
>CAORJJ010000004.1:0-9024 GCA_948517135.1 uncultured Clostridia bacterium
TTTTAAAAGATAGTATTAATATAGACTTTGAAAAATTAGTAAATAACTTTAATATTAAAGGATTTGTGATTTCTCATATTTCACAAATTGAAAAAGTATCTAAATTCAATTTAGAATTAATTGGTAATTTTAACTTGAATATTTATAATAATTTTTCAATAAATAAATTACATACTTTAAATCTATCTACAATAACAATTTCACCAGAACTTGATAAATTTGATACAAATACTCTTCAAAAGCTTTCTTCTACTAAATCAGAAATTATAGTTTATGGAAAGCTTCCAGTTATGACAAATAACTATTGCTATCTTGGAAAAACAAATAAATGTTATAAAGAATGTGACAAAAAATGCTTAACAAATAATAAATATTATTTAAAAGATAGAATGAGCTTTAATTTTAGAATTATTCCAGATAATTTGCAAACTATAACAACAATTTATAATAGTAAAATATTATCTGTTAAACCTAGTGAATTTAATAGCTCTAGTATTCGTATTGATATTCTAGATGAAGATTTTAATCAAATTCAAAACATTATTAATACTATAAAATCTGATAATCGTTTTGAAGGAAAAGAATATACTAATGGAAATTATTAATTTTATAAAGAGAATATAGAAAAACTATATTCTCTTATATACTATAAAAAATTATATTAAGTTACAATTTTATTCTGCTGATATTCTTCTAACAACATGTCCTACAATATTTGGTCTTTTTATATCTTCATCTATTACGCAATCAAATTCTACTTTTCTAAAATTTGGTATTTTTATAAGAATTCCAGCAAATACATGGTAGAAATTTTCTTGCCCCACAATTATTCCTGTTTCTTTATCTATATAATATTTGTTATAGTCTTTTGTATGATATAGATCAGTAATCTTTATTACAATAGTATTCCTTCCATTAATATCTTTTTCACCCAAATATTCAAAATCATACTTATTTTCATCTATTAAATCATAATATGTTATATCATGTTTTTGTGTTTTTTGGGAATACTCATCTTCTACAAAATCTTTTACACTACTTATATATGTTACTGGATGTGAAATCATATCCAGTCTTTCACCTGTATTATAATTTATATATTCCCAGCATCTATCTCCAGCTACTTTTTTTACCACATTATCTTTTACAAACACTTTAACTGTTTGTTTTGTAAATATGCTTAAACTTTTAGTAGTTAACACATAATTATTGTAATCTTTTTTCACTAAACTAATTATTTCTTCTCTAGTCATTTGATTACTTTTATCTAAATTATTATCAATTCTTATTGCTATTTCATAACCTAATGCAATAACTAACAATAAAAGTAAAATCGTAATAATTATAATAATATTTCTTTTAACTTTCATATTTATACCTCCTTTTACTTTATTGCTTTACAATCCTATATTCATTTACATCTTCTTTTTTTAACCAACTATCTAATATATCACTAGAAGTATTATAAGTTATAGTTACAATGCTATCTCCTGAAAATTTATTTCCTAAATATTGTGGATATCTCATAATAATTTTTTCAATTAATCCATTACTTACATAAATGTTACATGTTCCAAAATCTTCCAACTCTATATCAGTAATATAATATTTTCCTTGTTCTTTATTTACTTTAGATTTAATTATATTTCTAATAAAAAGTAATTTATTATCTGGTATCTCAAAGCAAAAATCTTTTATATTAAGTGGAATTATTCCATCCTTTTCATGATTTAATACTGCTATTTTTTCTCCGTTATTATCTTCTATATAATAATTTGAACTATTACTATTTCCATCATTAAATTCTTCAACTCTTTTTTTGCCATCATATATTGATGCAAACTCAAAATCTCGTACATATTTTCCTTCTTTGGCAATAAAATTATTTTTCCAAACTTGACCATCTGAATTTACACAGCATATTAATGAGTATTCAGTTAAATCTTTATATTCACTTGCTTTATTTGCTAAATCTATCATTATTATCGTCTTTCTTCCTAATACTAGAACATTTTTGTTATCATCAATTTTCAAATCCTTTTTCATATTTTCAAGAACTTTTTTGCAGTCTTCACATTCCTTAATATGATTTTCAATAAAATCATTTGATTCTTTAGTTGTTAGATTATCAATATAATTTGGCAATAAGTCTTGAATAATTTTACAATCTTTTTTATTCATCATCTTCTACCTCCCTCATCTTATTTTTTCCTCTATAAAATGTAACTCTAGCCCAATTTTCAGTTTTATTCAAAATATTTCCTATTTCTTTAAAACTCAGCTCACCAGTAATTCTTAAATAAATTACTTCTCTAGTTACATTATCTAATTTTTGCATTTTTTGATATAAACTTATTCTTTCTTCATTTGAAACAATCATTTCTTCTAAATTTTCATTAGAAGCTATAAAACTCAGTTCTTCTTCGCCTGATTTATTAATCCTTTGCTCTTTTTTTAGTTCATCATACCATAAATTTTTAGCTATCTGACATAACCAAACTGAGATTTTGCACTTACCTTTAAAAGAATCTATTTTTTGCACTGCTTTATAAAATGTCTCTTGAGTAAGTTCTTCTGCTAAATCGCTGTTATGAGTTAAGCAAAAAAGATATTTATATACTGTTTCAAAATACTCTTTGTATATTTTTTCTATATCTTGCATCTTTTTCTCCTTTATAATAAGACTACAATTTGCAAATTTCGTTACAAAAAAAGTAAAGAATTGTTATATTTTTGTACAACATATTCTTTACTTAAGTTTCTTAATTATTGCTTTCAGGAGTTTTTACCTGTTCTTTAGTTTTATAATCATAAATTGTATATTCTGAAAAGTCTGGTAATTCAACATCTTTTAATTTTGTAATAAAGAATTTTAAATCATATTCATATTCAAAAATATCTCCATTTGAAAATTTAATTTCTGCTCTTATTGGAAAACTTCTACTTTTTGTTATCCAAACTGTTTTCTGTGCTTGTCCTTCTTTTACTGATATTTTATAACATTTTTCTCCATTTACTTTTTCAGATTTTATACTATTTTCCAAATTTCCGAACTAATATTAATCTTTCAAAAAAACTCTTTGAATGTCCTGGAATTAAACTAATATACATATTATTTGAAACAAGCATTGGTGAGTTTTCTTTTGAAATTTCAATATTATATACTTTTTTATTTTGCTCATCTACCATATATGCTCTTTCACCATCTACCCATGTATAAACTCCATCATTAGTAACACTTTTTCCTACACCTTCTCTATAAAATGTTTCTGTTTTTGAAGTTTTACCATCAGCTTTTACTATTGTTTTTAAATAGTAATTATCTTTTTCAAGATTTTCTTCTAGTTTGCTAATTGCATTATTTAAAACTATAACATTCTTAATTGCACGCACTCCAGATAATATTCCAATTAGTGCTATAATTAAAATTAATATTATTAAAAATTTTATTTTTTTACTCATTATTTACTCCTATCTATAAAGTAATATATATATTCCCATTTCTTCATTACAAAATCCATGATATGCTGCAAGTTCATAACTAAAGTCAGAATCTGCTCTAACTATATAAACTGCATTTTCATTAATTATTCTATCTTCTATAATTTTATATCTTCCATAATTATCATTTTCATCTCTTGTTTCATTAAATGTATATGGTGATATTGGATTTACATACAATGTGTATATATAAGGTCTTTCTGCTCCTGTATATATGTATATATCTCTATTTTCAAACTCATCTCTTCCATTTACTTGATCTATTATTTCAATCAAGTCTTTTTCAAAAAACTGTTGATGTTCGTATACTTCTTCATATCTTGTAAAATAAAATTTAGTAAATGAGTAAAAGTTAATACAATACATTATTAATATAGCAATTAATATTAATCTTATCACTAATATTTTTATTTTTTCTAATATTTTATCAGCTTTTGATATTTTTTTATGTTGTAATAAATATATATAATGTAAACTTGAATAACACAAAAATATTAAAGGAAAATATATTGCATTTGATTTTGAAATATTTATATCAGCTATAAGCATCATACATAAACTTACTGAAATAAACATTAAAAATATTACTGTATTTATTGAAAACTTTTTCTCTTTTATATTTTTTATTAATTCATGTCCTTCAATAAAAATTCCTAAAACCATAAGAACTATTGCAAAATTGTATAAAGTTCCATATTCAGGAAGCGAATTAAATGGTAAATCATCATATATAAGAATTTTATTTAAAGATTTTAAATTTGTAATTATATTGCTAATACTTATTTCTGATCCTCTATATTTTGGTAACTTAGGAATTGTAAATATCCAATTTATTTGTTCTAAAATACCATTGTTTACTAATATCATAAGCATTAATGGTAATGCTAAAATAAATATTGGTATTCCCAGAATAATTATATTTTTGAAAGTTATTCTTTTTACATATAACATATAGCTTAATATAAGTATTAAAAATACTGGAATAATTATATATGAAATTGCATATGTATATAAACTTATTCCAATTGCTAATCCTGCAAATATATATTGATACCACTTTTTTGCTCTTAGTAAAAAGTATAGTGAAATTATTAAACATGGTGCTAGTAAATTACAATCTAACCCCCATCTTGATGACATTATATTCCAAGGATTTATTGTTAAAAGAAATGATACTACTAATGCAGATTTTTGTCCTATATGTTTTCTTATCATCAAAAAACATGCTAAAATTGCTATTAAATTAAATATAACAGCAGTTATTCTTATTGATGTTATATTAAAACCATATAATTTAATGAAAATTGCAGTTACATAACCATATAAAATACTTTGTCCTCCACCAAAATTAATAAAATATACTGGGAATTTATTTAATGCTCTATCTACCATAAATTTTGACAAACAAAATGCATCATATGCCATTCCTGCTTCATCAACATTTACTCCTGATGGTATGTTTTCTAATTTATATACTCTTAAAAAAACTGCAACTATAAAAATAACAATAAAACATATTATATTTAATATACTTGATTTATACTTTTTTAAAAATTTTATTACTTTTCCCATAGTAATCTCCATAAAATTAAGCGATATGAAAAAACATATCGCTCTTTTGATTTTATTATTTTTCTAATTTATGATATACTTTTTTACCTTTTCTTAAAATTGCATATCCTTCTTTAAAATCTTCATTTGTCAATTTATAAGAAATATCTTCTATTTTATTATCATTTAAAGATATTCCACCTTGAGCAATTAATGTTTTTGCTTGTCCTTTTGAAGGAGCAACTCCAGTTAAAACTAATGCATCTAAAATAGAAATATTTGCATCTTCTATTTTAGTTGTTGGCATATTATCCATATTTCCACCATTCCCAAATAATGCTTCAGCTGCTTCTCTAGCTTTAATAGCTTCTTCTTCGCCATGGATTAATTTTGTAATTTCATATGCAGCAACTTTTTTTGCTTCATTTATTTGTTCATCTTTTAATGATGATAATCTATCTACTTCTTCATCTGGTAAAAATGTAAGTAAACTTAATACTTTTCTTACTTCTGTATCTCCAATATTTCTCCAATATTGATAGAATTCATATGAAGATGTTTTTTCAGGATTTAACCATAAAGCACCTTTAGCTGTTTTTCCCATTTTTTTACCATCTGCTGTAGTTAAAAGTTTAAATGTTAAACCATAAGAATCTTCTGTTCCTATTTTTCTTATTAATTCAACTCCACCAATTATATTTGACCATTGATCGTTTCCACCAATTTGCATTTTACATTTATAATTATCATGTAAATATAAGAAGTCATAACTTTGAAGTAACAAATATCCCATTTCAAAAAATGTTAAACCTGTTTCTAATCTATTTTTGTAGCAATCTTGAGATATCATTTTTGCTACTGTAAATTTACTTCCAATATCTCTCATGAAATTTATGTAATTCAAATCTAAAAGCCAATCTTTATTATTTACAATAATTGCTGCGTTTTCACCTTCAAATGAAACAAATCTTTCTGCTTGCTTTTTTATTGCTTCAACATTGTTATCCAATTGTTCTCTTGTAAGCATTTGACGCATGTCTGTTCTTCCTGATGGATCACCAATTGCAGCTGTTCCACCACCCATTAAAATTATAGGTCTATGACCTGCTTTTTGAAGTCTTGATGCTACCATTAATGCAACAAAATGACCAATATGCATGCTATTAGCTGTTGGATCTATTCCTATATAAAAACTAACACTTTCTTTTTGAAAAAGTTCTCTCATTTCTTTTTCATGTGTTAATTGTTCTATGTATCCTCTCTCTTCAAGTTCTTTTATTATATCTGTCATCAAAATTCCCCCTAATATTATAAGCTAATTTTTCCTTTTGATACTATATCTTCATCAGTACCATCTGGAATATATATTCCACAAAATTCTTCATAGCCTAAATATCGATTTAAGTTTCTTGCACTAATTCCTGTATAAGCTGATATTTCAATTTTTGAAACTCCATTAACATAATTATCAGCAAAAAAACCTTTTAATTTGCTTAAATCCGCAAAATCTTTTTTCTCGCATTCTTTGCAAACTTCTACCTCTGAAGCATAAAATTTACCACAACGAATACATCTTTTTAATTCCATAATTTAGACCTCCTATTTTATATTTTCCTAAAGAAAATATAGTTCTCATTTTATATCGCACATTTTATCATATCTTTTTTAAAAAAGATACATATTTTTACAATTTTTTATTTATTTTCCCCCACTAATTTAATTCCTTTTATTATTAACTCTTTTAATATTTTAAAAACATATACTATTAAAACTGAAACTATAAAAGTTGCTATTGTTCCTAAAATTAAATAAATCATTTCTAGATGAAATTTTTCTATTTTCTCAAATTTATACAAATCAACTTTAACAAGTATTAAATAATGAATTAAATATACACCAAATGTTTTATCACTAAGCCATAAAATTATCTTTTCAAATATTTTACTTTTTATCTCAAAGGCATATACTCCTGTAAACAATAATATTCCAGATATAATACTTAAACTTGTATATCTCCAATCTATAAAGTTCTCTCTTCCTACAATATCAGTAAATGAATTTATTGACATATATTTTGATTCAATTTTGTATCTTACAAAATTAATAATAAAAAATCCAATTGTTGATAATAAAAAAACTTTTTTATTTTTTAATTTATCTTTATGTACAAAAAGTTCATATCCAAATAAAACATATAATATTTCTCTATCAACTAATTCAAACACTTCCATTGCACCTATTTTAGGTAATATAACAAATCTTTGAGCATCTGTTACTATTGATGATAAAATTCCAAAAGCTATAATAATTCTACGAGCAAGTTTGGACGTTTTTTCTTCTTTACATACAAGCCATAAAATTGGTATCCAAATAATAATCTTTATATATGCAAAAATATACCATAAATGTTGGCATAAAGAATTTATATTTGCAGTATTTCCCGTTACTAAACATTTTAAAGTACCAACCATATTCAAATTATTAAAGCTATTCTTTAAACACCAAGTTATACTTTCTTTATTTATAATATACATATAAAATATTTGAGAAAATAATATATATATTATTGAAGGTATTAATACTTTGACAATTGTACTTTTCCATATTTTTTTGTAACTACGTCCATTTGCAATAAAAAAACCAGTTATCATTAAAAACAATGGAACTCCATCTGTTACAAAACTTTTTTCTAATAATCTACTCCAATCAATTCTATTAAAACATGGATTTAATACTTGCAAGCATACATGTGTTGCAATAACCATTAAACAAGCAACTACTCTTACTAAATCAATAGAAATATCTCTATGTTTTGCTTTTACAATATTTTCTTGTTGTTTAACAAACTCTTGTGCTTCTTCTTTTTCTTTTACTTTCATATTTCTTCCCCTAAATTATTTCAAAAATGTTTCTACTTTTCCTTTTCCATTTTCTGATGTGATTTTTAATATAGCACCATTTACCATTGCAAGTTGTGGTGATACATGTCCAATATCTGCATCACATATTATAGGAATATTTAAGTCTCCAATAGCATCAATTACAGCTTGATTAAAATCAATATCATAATCATTTCTAATAAATAATGGTCTACCAAAAATTATTCCATTGCAATTTTTAAAATATCCTGCATTTTTCATTTGCCATAAAGTTCTAAGAAGTTCAGAAGTATTCATTTCAAAACATTCTAAAAACCATATTGTTCCTTCTTGTTTGTGATTTTCTATATATTTTTTAACATTATCATATTTTGTTCCTATAAAACATTTAATACAATCTAAACATCCACCTAAAGATCTTCCTTGAATTTGAATTTTTTCTCCACCAACAATATTTTTCCATTCAACTTTTTCTGTTAAATTATATGGTAGATATGGATTATCATCATCTTCTGGCCATTCTTTTTCATATAACTCAAAAGAGTCTTGCTCTATTTCATTTCCAGATTCTATTTCTAAACAATCAGTTAAACTTCTATGTAATGGTCTCATTGCATAATCTTTTACTGTTTGGAAATACATTGTTGGAATATCTAAAACTGTATTAAACAAAAAGCTCAAACCTGTAATATCAGAATATCCTTGTATCCACTTTGGGTTAGATTTTTTTATTCTTTCAAAATCTAAATAATCTAGCATTTCGCATAAAAAATCTCCTCCTGTTGCACATAAAATTAGCTTAACATCATCATTTTCCCAAAGCTCCATAAATTCTTCTGCTCTTTGTTTTGCAGAAGCACTTCTTCCTTTTTCGCCACATCTTACACTAGCTGTTTCTATTACTTTATAACCAAATTCTTTCAAAGTTTCTATTGCAGGATTTAGTCTCAATATTTTATGTGGTTTAGTTATTCCACCTGATGGTGCACAAATCCCAATCAAATCGCCTTTTTTTAATTTCTCTGGATAATTCATAATTCTCTCCTTTTATTTATGTCCCCAATTAGTAATTCTTTTTATTAACGAAATTAAT
>CAORJJ010000004.1:9034-15526 GCA_948517135.1 uncultured Clostridia bacterium
GAATAAATTAGTTCTTTTATCAACAACAATTAATTCATCTTTCTTCTTAACTTCTTCTGTTTTATCTTCTTTTTTAAAAATATTATTTACATCATATTTTTTACGTTTTTCTTCTTCTATCTCATAATCTATTTTTCTTCTATTTTGTATAAATTCTTTCTTTTCCTGTTCATTACACACATAATCTTTATAAATAATTGCAAGCATTTCTTTTGTTTCTTTTTGAATTCTTTGTTCTTCTAAAGATTTATTTTCATCATATCTAAATATATAATCTTTTGAAGCAATATTAGAAAAATAGATTTTAACATCATTTGGAATTTTACTTAAAATATCATCAGACATATATCGCAATATCTCATTTATTTCAACTGCAATATATGGCATTTTATTAGTATTAATCATCTAATGATACTCCTTTCTTATCCTTTTCCATTGTTTTTTGCATTATTGTGCTAAGAGTTTGTACAGGTGTATCTATCTTAGGAGAATTGGCTAAACTTTCTAAATCTCTTTTAGATATTTTTTTATTGCTTTTATTTATTTCATCAAAAGTCATAAAATTTAACTTCTTAAAAACATCTTCTCCTAATAGCATTTTGGCAACTTCATAATCTTTATCTTCAGAAATTTGCATTGGATCATGTGCATCTTTTCCAAATAAAACCTTACATTCTTTTTCAGCAGCTATTTTCCAAAATTCTCTTGAAGGGTTCTTTATTCTTTCCATCATTTCTTCTGGTGTCATATCTTTTATCATATGACCTTTTTTAAATATCTCTCCCATATTTATTTCTAATGGTATATTATTCATTGCACAAATTTCACATATTCTTTCTGCAACTTCTCTTTCTTTATCTGACATTTGATAATTTGAATCACCTTTTCCACTATTTCTCAAATAAATATCTGGGTGAGCAACAATATCTGTAAGGCCTTTTCTAATAGACGTTTCTACACTTTGTGCATATAATTCTAAATCAGAATCTTTTAAACTATTATTATGTTGTATATCAATTTTATTTCCATTTTCATCAGTAACAAAATGTTGTCCTAATATCATATAATCTGATTTGCTTTTCAAACTTCTTAGATGCTCATCTAATTCTTTTGAATACTCAAATTCAAATCCAGATTCAACTTCTATTACATCTGTATATTCTTGTTTTAAATATTTTATTGAAGCAAAATAATCTTCTACTTCAGCATAATCCATTCTCATTCCAAAGTCCTTTTGACCTTTTGGAAATGGTACATGATCTGTAAATGCAATTTTCTTCATTCCAGCTTTTATTGCTTCATGAACATACTCATAATCTTCTGTAAAACTTCCTGCATGTCCACATCTCATTGTATGTGTGTGTAAATTAAAATCTTGTATTGGCTTTTGTTCATGTTCTGCTAAAATTTCTATAATTTCATCTTGATGAGACTCAAAATATTCTACTGCTTCTTTCATATAAGATCTTTCAAGTATCTTTTTATATCCATCAATATTATTAGTTCTAAATTCTTTAGCAACACTCATTGCAATATTTCTTGCTACAATTTCTATATCGGTTTTATAATTTAAAAGTTCATCTTCACTGTATTCAAAGTCTTTTCCTACATATGAATTACTTTTTGAATTATAATTAATCATAGAAGACTCTTTACCTCTAAAAGCCATTTCATCTGATTGACTCCAAAATGTAAGTTCTGAAAGTTTAGAGTTATCTGCCAACTTCTTTATTTCATTCATTATCTGTTTTTGTTTAAAATTTGCAACTCGTTTGGCTGACTCTAATTCTTGCTCAGTTGCATTTTTATAATCAAATCCAGAAATCTCTTTTGTAATATCTAATTCTGTAATATTTACTTTTAATTCAGGAAATCTTTTTTGACATTCTTCTACTGATTTTCTTATCTGACTAATGTCTATATTTATATTTGTATGAAATTGCATTCCTATTGCATTTATAAGCTGACCTTTATAATCTTCATTGCTTTGTATTTCATCTATCTTTCTAAATATTCCAGATCTTTTTTGTGGATTTTCCCAACCATCATCATTATATACAAATTCTAACTTTGGATTTTTAGCTCTAAATCCTTTTGCTAAATCGCAAAAATCCTTTGTTGTTAAAATTGAATGTATTCCATTATGTCTTTCTCCATATTCTACTTTTTCACCTTCTTGTGTTTGAACAATTTGAGGTTGATCTCTATAAACAAATTCATTAAATATATCATATGATTCAACTTTAGAATTATTTATTACTTCTGAAATACTATTAAAATATGTTTCATAATATCTTATTAAATCATCTTTTGTATTTATTACAGGACTTTCTGGATATTGTGAATGCATATAAAAAAATGCAGAATTAATTTTAGCACTAAGATTATGATTATTACAAAATTCTAAAGCATTTTCTAGTTTCTTCGGTCTTGCAAAATCTGGTTGTAATGCCATATATGAAGATGGTGAGGCTATATCATCAAAATTTATTCTATTATATTCCCCTGATATTACATGAGAATAAAAAGCTTTAACCTTTTCAAAACTTCTATTTATATCAATTTTTCCAGCATCATCATAAATTAAAAAGTCTGTAATTCCCTCTTTAGTTCTATTCATAACATTGTCTGTTGCTTCCATAAAAGTATCATTTAATTCTTCTGGATTCTCATATCCATTTTTAGCAAAAGCTTTTGTTAATGCATTTCTATCAAATACACTTGAAACATTTTGAAGTAGTACACTTTTCAGTTTTTCTACATCTTCAATTCCAAGTTTATCAGCAGTATAATTAGTATATGCAGATGCTAAATTAAAAGCTGTTCTATCTGTTTTTTGTGATTCTTTACATTCTTTCAAATATTCAATAATTTCTGTTCTTTTAACTTCATCACTTTTGCTTTTGTCATCAAGAATTAAAAATAAATCTATATGTTGATAATTTAAAGTTATTCCACGTGTCATGTTATTTGGTAAACTTGCGATTAATTCACTCATACTTTCCTCCAAAAACTAACCTCTCTAATTTATCATTTCTAAAATCTCTTTTTTTAAAGTACTTATTATTTCTTTCTGTGTAAGCTTTCTTATTACCTCTCCTTTTTTAAATAGTATTGCTTCATTTTTTCCACCAGCTATTCCAATATCTGCTTCTTTTGCTTCACCTGGTCCATTTACTGCACATCCCATTATTGCTACTGTAATATCTGCATTTAAAGTTTGTAAAAACTTTTCCATTTCCTTTGCTATTGGAATCATATCATATTGGATTCTTCCACATGTAGGACATGATACAAGTTTTGGACTATTTTTTAATAAATTGCAGTTTTTTAATATTTCTTTACATACTGGTATTTCCTCAATTGGATCATCAGATAAAGAAACTCTTATTGTATCTCCAATTCCTTGTCTTAATAAAACACTTAATCCTATACTAGATTTTATTGTTCCACTAAATGTTGTTCCTGCCTCAGTTATTCCTAAGTGAAGTGGATAGTTAAATACTTTTGAAGCTTTTTCATAAGCTTCTATACACATATCTAAATTTGATGCTTTTAATGAAATTGCTATATCATAAAAATCTAGTTTTTCTAATATATCAACATGATGTTTAGCACTTTCTACCATTGCATCACTACATGGTTTTCCATACTTTTCTAGTAACTCTTTTTCAAGAGAACCTGCATTTACTCCAATTCTAATTGGAATATTTTTTTCTTTGCATGCCTCTACCACTGCTCTTGTTTTCTCTTCGTCTCCAATATTTCCTGGATTTATACGAATTTTATCCACTCCAGAATTAATTGCTTCTAATGCTATTTTATAATCAAAATGAATATCTGCTACTATTGGAATATGTATTTTATTTTTTATATCTTTAATTGCTTTTGCATCATCTATATCTAAACAAGCCACTCTAATAATTTCACAGCCTGCATTTTCTAATTTTAATATTTGATTTACTGTTGAATCTACATCTTTTGTTTTAGTATTACACATAGATTGAATAATAACTTTATTTTGTCCGCCAATTTGTACATCTCTTACAAAGATTGGTCTTGTATCTGTTCTTTTATACATTTAATATGATTTTCCTTTCACTCATATTTTTCAAAAACAGTATATCATAAAATGTATTTTCTGCAAATATATATTTTATATGAGAACTGTGAAATTTATTGTACTTTAAATTTCAAAAAGGACAGTGCTCATCGCACTGCCCTTTTCTACATAAATCTATGCATTTGCATTTTATTTTTTGTTGTTATTTGATGATTGAGAATCAAACTTATAATCACTGTAATATGAGCTGAATATCATTAAAACAGTATTTTCATCTAATTCACAATCTTCAGCAATTCTTAACTCAAAGTCCTGACAAAAAGGAAATGATCGGTAAACTGCTATAATCTTTCCATCTGCATCACACATTTTTCCTTTGGTATTTAACATGTTTACATTTACTCTTGCCACTTTTTCCTGATTGGCATTGTATATATCATATGTTTCACCAAAGAAACTCAAACGACCAACCATCTCAGCCACAATAGTATTATTTATATATATTGTATGTGAGTCCTGAGCAATTAAATGGTAGTCATCTCCAGCATATGCAACTTTGTTTCCGTTTGAATCATACATTGTTAAAGGATCTGTTGCAAATTTGAAAATATTTCCCTTAACATTTGCATAGCTTTCACCGGATTTATCAATTTCTATTGTTGTTGATAACTTCATGAAGTGCTTAACATCGAACTTATACTCTGTATAATCTCCGATGTCTGGTCTGATAACCCAAGCCAAAATTCTCCACACCAGCAGAAGAGCAACAACAACTAAAACTACGATCCGAACAACTTTTTCCCTTTTCATTTTAATACCTCCATTTGTTAGTATTGGTTAATATGATACACTATTTCATATAATTTATTATACCATAACTTTATGTAAAGTGCAATTTACAGTCATATTTTTAAATTTCATTATTTCTTCTTTAAACTCATTTCGCAATATCTACATCTATAAACTTCATTTTCTTTATCTGTTAAAATAAATATATGATCTAAATCTTTTTCAATTGAAGTAATACATCTTGGATTATTACATTTTGCTACATTTACTATTTTTTCAGGTAAACTTAATTTTCTTTTATCTATTATAGTATCATCTTTTACAACATTTACTGTAATATTATGATCGATAAATCCTAATACATCTAAGTCTATTGGAATATCTTTATCAATTTTTATTATATCTTTTTTACCAGACTTTTGGCTTTTTGCATTTGTTATAATAGCAACTTGGCAATCCAATTCATTTAAACGAAGTTGATTATATACTTGCATACCACGACCTGCTTTTATATGATCTATTACATAACCATTTTTTATACTATCTATATTCATTATTTTACCTCCAATAATTTTAAAATTAATGCCATTCTAATGTATTTACCATAGTTTGCTTGTTTAAAGTAGCAAGCTCTTGGATCATCATCTACATCTGTTGATATTTCGTTTACTCTTGGTAATGGATGTAAAACACATAAATCTTCTTTAGCTCTTTTTAATTTTTCTTTATTTAATATGTAATAATCTTTTAGTCGAATATAATCTTCCTCATTAAAGAATCTTTCTTTTTGAACTCTTGTCATATAAAGAATATCTAATTTATCCATATATTCTTCAATATCCTTTGTTTCAAAATATTCTATATTGTTCTTTTCTAATACATCTCTTTTTACATATTCTGGAAGTTTTAATTCATCTGGTGAAATTAAAACAAATTTTATGTTTGTATATCTTGACATAGCTGTAATTAATGAATGTACAGTTCTACCAAATTTTAAATCTCCACAAAGACCTATTGTCAAATTATCTAAACGACCTTTCTCACATTTTATTGTTAAAAGATCTGTTAGTGTTTGTGTTGGATGATTATGACCTCCATCTCCAGCATTAATAATTGGAACTGTTGATTTTATTGATGCAACATATGGTGCACCTTCTTTTGGATGTCTCATTGCTACAATATCACTATAACAACCTACCATTCTTATAGTATCTGATACTGTTTCACCTTTTGATGCTGAACTTGAAGCTGCTTCTGAGAATCCTAAAACTTGTCCTCCTAGTGAAAGCATTGCTGATTCATGACTTAATCTTGTTCTTGTACTTGGTTCAAAAAATAAAGTAGCTAATATTTTACCATCGCATTTATGAGAATAGTTCTCTGGATTTGCGATAATATCTTTAGCTACTTCAATCAAATTATCAATTTCTTCAACTGACAAATCTTTAATATCAATTAAATGTTTCATTACATTACTCCTTTAATTTTATTTTTATAATTTTATCAAATAGTCGTATCTTTTGTAAAGGGAATTTATATAATTATATCCCTTTTCAAAAGATTATTTCTTACTATTCCTAAACCAATATAATTTTCTTCTAAATCATATATGTTATAAATTCCATCATTTAAAGTAAAAG
>CAORJJ010000004.1:15536-42749 GCA_948517135.1 uncultured Clostridia bacterium
ATTTAATTTTATTTTATCTAAACTAGAAAATACGTCTTTCATTGTAATTAACCTATCTTCTATATTTTCCTTTATTTTCTCTAAAGTTTCAAAATCAATTGCCTCTTCTATTGAAAATCTATCTACTAAAACTCTATTTAAAGAACTCATATAACCAATACTTCCTAAAGTTTTAGCAATATCTTCACATAAACTTCTTATATATGTTCCTTTTGAACAACTAACTTTAAATTCGATTTCTGATTCATTTATATTTAATAATTTTATATCATAAATCTCAATGTCTCGTGGTTCTACTTCTACTTTTTTTCCTTCTCTTGCATACTCATAAAGTTTTTTTCCATCTACTTTAATTGCAGAATACATTGGTGGAATTTGTTTTTGTTTTCCTAAAAAACTTTTTAAAGCTTTATTTACATTTTCTTCTGAGATATTTTTTAAATCTACATCTTGAGTTTCTATAATATTTCCTTCACTATCTCCTGTATCACTTTTTTGACCAAGTTTTACTTTAGCAATATATGTTTTATCATGTTCAATTAAATATTTTGAAAGTTTAGTATAATTTCCAAGAAGTACTGGCAGAACACCTGTTGCAAGTGGATCTAAAGTTCCTGTGTGTCCTGCTTTTTTTATATTTAAAATCTTTTTTACTTTTGATACAACATCTTGAGAAGTAAATCCTTTTGGTTTATTTATAATTAAAATTCCTTGCATAATAATTTCCTTTATTTTTGTGTACTTTCTTTTTGATATTTTTTAATATTTCCTTTTGAATCAATAGAGCTACTTTTTCCATCTGGTGTCATTATTGAAATATAGTCTATATCAAGTTCTTTAAACAATTCTATTTGAGCCAATACATCTTCTTGAGAAGCCCCATATTTTTTTTGCATTTCATCTAAAAAGTTTCTATTTAGTTTAAAGATAATCCTTCTATTTCGTAACTGTTCTTTTGGAATTTGAGTTAAAATAGAATTTCTTACCATAAATGTTTCAAAAGATATTTTTTCTTCGTAATCACTCTCATATCTAGCACCTAAAGATATCAATTCTTGAATTTTATCAAAATTCTCTGGTGTTAAATTTTTATCAAATCTATCCATTGAATCCAAAATTTGTTTTAATTCAATATCATATATTGTATCTTTTGGAGCGTTTGTTCTTACTAGACTTGGTAATGCATTATGTGTTAGCTTTGTTAATACATCTTTTGAGACTTTATCTATTCCTTTATCTGATTTTACAGTACATCCTGAAGCATGATAGTGTCCACCACCACCCATTTCTTTTGCAACAGAAAATACATCTACATTTCCCAAATCTCTTACACTTCTAAATTCACAAAAAAAGTTATTTGGTATGTTTTCTACTACTGCAACTGCTAAACTTGTATTTTCTATATCTAGCAATTTAAAAATCTTTTTTTGTATATATTTAGATCTATATTGTTTTTCTATACCTTGAACAGATTCATTATCTAATCCAAAATAATTCAAATATGTATTTCCAACTTTTATTCTTTTTGTATTTAATAATGCTTTAGCAATTCCTACTTCTGATGATAAAAATCTCTTAGTCTCTAAACATGATTTTACACTTTCAAAATCTGCACCTGAATCTAAAAGCATACTTAATGAATTTAGTGAGTTTTCACCTATATATCTGAATTTTGCTGTATCAGTCCATAATCCAACAAGAAGTTTGGTGGCATATTCTTTATTTAGTTTTCCAGTGTCTTTTAACATTTCAGCTATCATTTCACATGTAGAAGTTGCTTTCTCATTTCTATATACATTTTTGGTTGGTAATTTTAGTGCCTCTTCTATAATACTTCCTTCTTTAGCATGATGATCAATAACAAATGTATTTTCTGGTTTTGAATAAGAAAATAATCTATTTTCCGCATGATCTATTGCACTAGTGTCTAAAATTACAGAAATATCATTTCTATTTACTCTTCCCTGAAAAGTTTGAGTTTCCCCAACAATTCTGCTATATCTATTATTTACTCTTGAAGATTTTACAATATATTTAGCATTAATTCCATTATCTTGTAATATCTTTTCTAAAGTTTTTGAAGATGCAATTGCATCACCATCAGGTGACTCATGTGCATATATATTTACCATTCTATTTTCTTTTTTAGCTTTTTGTATAATTATTTCTAATACATTATTTTCCATATAATATTTATTCTCCTTTTTAAGGTTAACATAAATATTATATCATATCTAATAATATATGTAAACTATTACCAGTGATATGTTTCATTATTAGAAATTTTAAAAGCTCTAAATACTTGCTCTAATAAAAATACTCTTATTAACTGATGTGGAAAAGTCATTTTAGAAAAGCATATTAATTCATTTGATTTTTGTAATACTTCATTTGTTAATCCTAAAGTTCCACCTATTATAAAAGTAATACTACTAAAACCTCTAACTGTGATATCTTCTATTTTTTTAGAAAAATTTTCTGATGTGTACTCTTTTCCTTTTAAATCTAATGTTAAAACAAATGAATCTTTTTTTATAGAATTTAAAATTTTAACAGCCTCTTTATTTTTTATATCCTGAATAATACTATCATTTATTTTATCTGGAAGTTTTTCATCACTAAGTTCAATAAAATTTAATTTACAATATTTACTTAATCTTTTGGAATATTCAGAAACAGCATCTTTAAGATACTGTTCCTTTAATTTTCCTACACATATAACATTAATATTTAACATTTTTCTATTCCCATTCACAAGTTGCTGGTGGTTTACTTGTAACATCATACATTACAAATTCTATTTTATCACCAAATCTACTTTCAATTTCTTTTACAATATTTTCTATATCTTGTCTTGAAGCTTCATTCCCTATTGATGCTGGTCTTCCAGTCATAAAATCGTTTGTAACAAAAGTTCTAATTGCAACTGAATATTTTTTTGTAATTCCTATTGGTATTAATACTGCAAAAGTTTGATTTGCTTTACTATTTTCTAAATTAGTAGTAACAATATTATCAACCTCACGAAGTAAATCTACTGCTTCATCACAAATATTCATATTAAAACAATTAATATTGCCTTCTACTTTATCTTTATTTAATATATAAGCTACTCTATTTATTGAATGAACATTGTCTGTAATTTCTTTTGCTTTTGTTGTAATTAAATTCCAATCTAAATCTAATTTATTACCAGTCATTACACATAAATTTCTATAACTTCTAGCATCACCTTGCACTCCAACAGAACGCAAAGGTAATATATAAGCACTTTGATTTGTACTATCTAATATATTATTTACTTTTTCTACATCTTCTATTGGTATAATAACTTCTTCAGACTTATTGTGCCCTATTAATCTTATTGCAAGTCCTGGTCCTGGGAAAGGTTGTCTTGAGGCAATTTCCTCTGCTAATCCAAGCATTCTTGCTACTTTTCTAACTTCATCTTTATGCCAATCACTATTTGTTTCAATTATTAAACCTTTTTTACGAGCTTCTCTTACAGCAGAAACATCATTATGATGTGTTTTTATTTTATGTGCAAACCCACTTATATCTGGATTTCCACTTTCAATTAAATCTGGTCTTAAAGTTCCTTGTGCAATAAAAGTATTTTCAGGATCTAGTCCTAATCTTTCTATTACATTATTTGTAACTTTTATAAATATATCTCCAATAATAGCTCTTTTATCTTCAGGCTCTATTGTATTTACAAGTGGTCCTATTTTTCTTCCATCTACTTCAATTTCTGTATTAAAGAAATAGTCTTTTGCATTTTCTCTAATTAAATTCTTTAACCCTAAATCTTTTAAATTTTCACAAATAACATCACTTTCATTTTTTCTCATAAATCCTGAATCTACATGAATTGCATAAATTTGATCAGGAGATAAAGCTTTTACAAGAAGTGCAGCAGTTACAGCAGAATCTACTCCACCACTAACTAAAACTATAACTTTATTATTTTTAACCTTTTCTCTTATTATATTTATTGATGTTTGAATTCTATCATCTAATGCATAAACTTCTTTATACTCAGCAATTTTTCTTAAAAAGTTTTCAAACATTATCATTCCATTTTCTGTTAAATCAACTTCTGGATGAAATTGAAATCCATACAATTTTCTTTCATTATTTCCAATTCCAGCAATAGCTTCTCCAGATTTTGCAATAACTTCAAACCCATTTGGTACATTTTTTACAGTATCTCCATGGCTCATTAAAACTTTTTGAACTTCATCTAATCTTTCAAATATTGGTGATGCTGTATTTATTGTAACTTCATTTTGTCCATATTCTTTTACAATGTTACTATCAACAACTCCACCAAAATAATCAGACATAAGTTGCATTCCATAACAAATTCCTAAAATTGGTTTTCCAAGTTCAAATATTTTTTTATCAAACCCTAATCTTTGTTCTTCCCCAATATTATTAGGCCCACCTGATAATATAACTGCTTTATAATCTTTTAAATCATCTGCAGATACATTAATAGGAAATATTTCAGATTTTACTCCTAATTCTCTTACTCTCCTATCAATTACTTTTGTATATTGCCCTCCACAATCAAGAATTGCTAATTTTTCCATATACATCTCCTTTTCTAAAATTTATTTATAATTTCTTTAAATTTATTTATATCATCTAATAATTGTCCTTGTACAAGTAAATTGTTTCCTCCACCTTTTACATTTATATTTTGTTTTAATTCATTAAAAACATCTTTTAAATTTATTGTATCACTCATTAAAATAAATTTTCCATTAGATACAACTCCTGAAATATTTGAGGCTTTTTCTTTTAACTTGGTACAGTAATTTTTCACATCATTCATTTCCATGTTTTCTTTTTCTATAATAATATTTTTTTGATTTTCAAAATTAGATATTTCATTTTCAATTAAAGCATTTTTTAATTCTGATTTTTCCTTTTTTAATTTTTCTATTTCTTGTACTTGATGTAAAACTCCTGTATATACTTCATTTAATTTTAGTGATAATAATGTTGATATACTATTTACTTGATTATACATTTGAGTATAATTATTTAAAGCATTTTCACCAGCAAGCATATAGATTCTAACACCAGATTTATATTTTTCTACTTTTAAAAGTTTTATAATTCCTATTTCACCAGTTTTATTTACGTGTATACCACAACATGCACAAATATCATATCCTGGAATTTCTATAATTCTAACATCTTCATTTAATTCTTTTTTACTTCTATATGTTAATTTTGAAGCCTCTTCTTTAGTGTATAAATTTACTATTATGTCTAAATTATTATATATAGATCTATTTGCTTCTTTTTCTATTTCTCTTAAATCATTTTCTGTTATTTGTACATTAAAATCTATTGTTACAAAATCTTTTCCTATATGAAAACCAACATTTGTACTGTTAAATTTTCTACAAACAATTCCAGAAACTATGTGCTCTGCTGTATGACTTTGCATATTAGAAAATCTATCTTCAAAATTTATCTTGCATTTTACTTTTTTACCTTTTTCAATTTTTCTTTCTACAAAATGATAAATAATATTTTCTTTTTCTTGCACATCTATTACTTTTATATCATCTATAAAACCAGTATCTGCTGGTTGTCCACCACCTTCAGGATAAAATGCTGTTTCTTTTAATATTACTTTTATTTTTCCATTTTCTTCAATACAATTTTCTACCACTGTTTCAAATTCATCTAAATAATTATTTTTATAATATAATGTTTCCTTTATCATCATTTCACCTCTTAATGATTAAATTATATCATATTTTGCTTTTTAAAAAAAGAAAAAGTGGAAGCTTAACCTCCACTAAATTTTCTTTATATTAAACTTCATTTGTTACTGTATTTGTAGTTTCAGGTTCTACTGTATTTTCATCTACAATATTAGAATCTATTTGATTTTCTACTGTGTTTTCTGTTTCATTTTCTACTACTGAATTTGTATATTCATTATATGCATTATCAAATACTTGTTGATTATAAACTAAATTATTTGATTTATTTTCTTCTTTTTCTCCATTTATTACTAACATTACAGATATTACTGCAAGTATTAAGAAAAGTACTATAATAAGTATTAGTGCAATTAAAGTGATTCCTTTTTCATTTCTCATTTTATTTTTCCTCCATTAATTCTTTTGTTTTATTAGTATTATTTTACACATATTGTCATTAAAATTCAATATTTTTATTTTTTTTTATATTTCTTTTTTGTAACACGTCATTATTTTACAAATTTTATTATATAATATAGTATATTTATTTATGGAGATGATGTTATGTTTGATGAAACTATTGAAAATAGTAAAAATGAAATTATTAATACACTATGTGAATTGATAAAATTCCCAAGTGTATCTGATGAATCAGGAACTTCGCAATATCCTTTTGGCGAAGAATGTAATAACATTTTAAATTATGTTCTAGAATTAGGTAACTCTATGGGGTTTAAAACTAAAAATATTGATGCTTATTGTGGTTACATAGAATTTGGTGAAGGTGAAGAATTGGTTGGAATTATAGGGCATTTAGATGTTGTACCAGCAAATATCGAAGATGGCTGGACTACACCACCATTCACCCCTTCTATTCGTGACAATAAATTATTTGGTAGAGGTTCAATTGATGATAAAGGACCAGTAGTATCTGCTTTATATGCAATGAAAGCCATAAAAGATTCTCTTTCCGTTTCTAAAAGAGTTAGATTAATTCTTGGGCTAAATGAAGAAAAATCTTGGAAATGTATTAATTATTATAAACGTCATGAAGAACACCCAACTATCGGATTTAGTCCTGATGCAAATTTTCCTGGAATATATGCCGAAAAAGGAATTATGTCTATTCAATTAAAAAATAAATTTGAGATTAAAGATTATACTATATTAGAAATAAATTGTAAAAATAATGCAATTAATGTTGTTCCAAAATATTGTTCTATAAAATTAAAGAAAAACTATACTGCAAATTCTAATTTAAAAGAAACTGAAAATATAAAATTAACAGAATCTGATGATACATTACTTATCGAAGCTTTTGGGATATCTGCACATAGTGCTCATCCAGAACTTGGGAAAAATAGTATAAAAATTTTAGTAGAATACTTAATTAATAATTTTGAATTTACAGATTCTTACTTAAAAACATTATATGAAATTGGATTATTCGATATAGAAAGTCCTAGATTTATGAGTAATACTAAATTAGAAGATGAATCTGGAATACTTACATCAAATGTTGCAATTTTAGAATATATAAACAATGAATTAATTATATATATTAATTTAAGAGTACCTGTTTCTATTGCTTTAGATGAAATATTTTTTAAATACACTAATTTAAAATCTACTTTTTCAAATTTAGATGTACAAAAATTAGGTATTCAAGAACCTTTATTTGTTGAAAAAGACAATTATTTAGTTAAAACTTTAGTTGATATTTTCAATAAAAAAACAAATTCTTCTTCTCTTCCAATTGCAATTGGTGGTGGAACATATGCAAGAGCATTTCCAAATTGCATCTCTTACGGTGCTACAATGCCTGGAGATAAAGATATGTGTCATCAAGTGGATGAATTTATTGAAATAGACAAATTAATTCTTTCAACTAAAATTTATGCAGATGCAATTTATGAGCTTAGTAAATAAAGAAGCAAAAAACTTCTTTATTTTACATAATACTTGCATGAACTATAAAAACGTGCTATAATTCATTTTATAGTTTTTATGTCCCTTTGAAACCTAAAATCTTCAGAGGGAAACCTCTGAAGCAACAATTCTTTGGAGGTGTAAATTTATGAAGATGAGACACAAACGGCTTGTAAAACGTATCGTAGCAGGTATTTTTGCACTACTCATGATTTATGGAGCATCATTTGGAAATCCATTTGTATTTCCTTTCGCCATAGGATTTGTCCTTGTACAATACCTTTCATGGCGATTATCTGGTGAACCTGATTCCATTACCAGTCGATCTCTTGCACTCGATTATTCAGTTATTGCAATTATCGTAATTTCTGCAATTGCTGTATTTTTATCAAAGCCAATCATTGCTTTCTTCATTTTTGCTTTTGGTATTGCTGGAGTAGTACTTTCATACAAACTCACAAAAGTAAAAACTAAAACCAAAAAAAGTAAAGTAAAAAATTTCATTCTTTAAATTGCAACTTAGGCAGTTATGAAACACTCTCATAACTGCCTTTTTGCTTGTAAATTTGCATTTCTCTTCAAAATATGATATAATTTACTAGTATTTAATACACGTCCCTCAGAAACCTATAAACAATTTCGGAGGGAAACCTCCGAGCCAAATGAAGGAGGCAATTATATGAAAAAAGTCATGAGTGTCATCTTGTTTGTGGTTGGAATTGTTTTGGTGTTTAAGTTCATCACCAGCGGATTTTTCCTTTGGATGATCTTCGGCGCAGCTGTTCCACAGGTGATTCGGTACCTTTGCAAAGAAGGTGTTATCACCAAACGCGGTGTGTATCGAAACGCTTATCGGTACACAGTATACGTAATCATCGGTCTTACTCTGCTTCGTCTGATTCTCGTACACACAATCGGATTCAGCCTGTTGATTGGCGGTCTCATTGGAGTAGCCATCTCAAATATGGTTTTGAACAGAATCGAGTAAACTTTTTTCAGTGCAGGAAGCTAATTTCTGCAAAGAGCTGATGTTTAGGCATCAGCTCTTTTTCCATATTCACTATATAGCAAAAAACCTTCACATATAAAGTGAAGGTTTTATTATTATCTACTTTAAGCTCTTGGATGGGCTTTTCTATAAATATCTTTTAAATTTTCATTTTGAAATTGCATATATACTTGTGTTGAAGATATATCTGAATGACCAAGCATTGTTTGAATTGCTTTTAAATCTGCTCCATTTTGCAAAAGGTGTGTTGCAAAAGAATGTCTCAAAACGTGTGGTGTAATCTCTTTTGTAATGTGAGCTTGTTCTTTATAAAACTTAACAATTTTCCAAAATCCTTGTCTTGTTAATCTTTTTCCATTTATATTAACAAACAATGCTTCAACTTTTTCATCTTTAACTAATATTGGTCTTGCTTTTTCAACATAATCTTTTAATGCTTTTAATGAAAGTGTTCCTAAAGGTATATTTCTTGACTTAAATCCAGATTTACAAACAACATAACTTTGCTCTATATTTACATCTGAGATATCTAATGAAATAATTTCAGTAACTCTCATTCCTGTTGCATAAGCAAATTCAAGCATTGCCTTATCTCTAATTCCTTTTAAATCAACTGTTTTTGGTTGCTCTAATAAAAGCTCAACTTCTTGTGAACTTAAAATACTAGGAACCTTTTTTTCAACTTTTGGAGATTGTACTCCTACTGTTGGATCTTTTTTAATTTTTTTAGTTCTTAGTAAAAATTGATAGAAAGATCTAATAGTAGCTAGATTTCTAGATATAGTTGAAGTCTTTTTGTTCATAGCTTTTAAATATTCAAAATATTTATCTATATCCTCATTATCAATCTTTAAAAAATTTAAACCATTTTTGTCTATGTATTCTTGGTATTGTGTAATATCTCTTTTGTAAGATTGTAGTGTGTTTGATGATAATTTTTTATCATTCTCAAGAAACTCTAAAAAAAGTTTTATTTGTTTTTCCATGGTTTAACCCCTCTCCAATCTTTATAGTTTTATTAATCAATAAATTTACATAAGTAGTTATATCAAATATCTCCAAAAATGTAAAGCCTTTTTAAATAATTTCTTTTAAAAAAATTAATAGATTTGTAGATATATATACTTCAACTATGCTAGATGCTATCACAAATACCAGTGATATCAACATTATTATTGTATGACGTATAACTTCTTGTTTTAAATTTATACATCTAGTATAAATTCCTTTATACAATTTTATTCCGATTTTCAGAAATTATAAAAAATGCTGGCAAAAAAATAATATTTTGGAATAATAGTGAGGCAATAGAAAAAAGTGTTCCATTTTTTATTCCCAAAACTGCAATAATTGCTGAAATTGTATAACCTATTGTAAATCCTTTATATAAAATTGCAATATAAATAAATACACCGTCCTATTATTGTACAACCTAAAAACCAAATAATTAAAATAAAAGAGACATTTTGTTTTATACTTAAAAACAAAATATCCATTTTATTAATCGAATCTGATTCTTTAATGTTTTTTACCAACTCTCCAATATATGTATTTAATTCTAACTTTTGATTTTCATTAGAATTGTTTATAAGGAAAATTCCAATCGATATTCCTATACAAAATATAATTGTAATTACTATAAAGTTTTTCTTATTTTTAATTACATATTCCAATAATATACTTTTCATCTCATACACTCCATTTTTTAACTAATAAAGTATATTCGATAAATTTCTAATTATTCAACTTTTCCGTAAACTCCTCCTCCGCCTTCTACAACATGCATTTTTCCATCACGTGCTAATATTATGTTTTTAGCGACTTTACTCCCTACTACTGCCTCAATATCATCATTAGATAATTTATGAAGAATTGTCATCTCTGTATCAAAATGCTCTAATAATTTATCTATTGTTTTTCCTCCAACTCCTGGTATAAATGTAAGAGGATATTGGTAAATATATTCTGGTCTATTTTTAGGACTCTTAGTTTCCTTTTTATCTTTTATTATTTCAATTCTATCATAAACTCCCATTGTTATATTTCTACTATCACATGTATCACATTTTGTTACTGGAGCATCTCCTGGTATTCTTTTATCGCAAATCTCACAATATGTTCTATGATATTTTCCAAGCTTTGGATCTAATCCATAATTTGCAACTATTTTTCTACCTTCTTCATTTCTTAATGCCATTAAAAATTCTTTAAAACTTATTCCTTCAAGTTGAATTTTATTATATTCTCTTGCAATTCTTGGAAGAGAATGAGCATCTGAATTTGTTAAAAATGTTTTAGTTTCAAGTTCACTTATTTGATCTGCTAAAAAAGTATCTGAACTTAATCCTAATTCAATTGCAGGAACTCTATCATACTTTTCTTTAAATATCTTTCTTAGTGAATCTGTACAATTCCCATAAAAACTTTTATGAGGTGTAAAGCAATGGGCTGGTATTAAAATCCCATTATATTTTTCAACTATATCAATTAATTCATAAGCAGAAATATTTGCTCTTTGTGAACTTAAAGTAATATTTTTTATATGATTACTCATTTCATTTGAAAACGCTTTTATATCAGATAGTGTTGGAAAATAACACAAATTATGTGCACTTCCTGTTTTTCCTTCATCATTTATTTCTGAAGTTTCAATCTCACTTCCTAATATAATACAAACTTTATCTTTGTATATTATGCCACCATCTGGTATCTCATAAGCTTCTCCTGTCTTTAAAAAATTTTCTATATCTTCAATTACATATGGTGAAGCACAATCTATAATTCCAACTAAATTAATTCCCTTTCTTTCTACACATTCTTTTGCAATATTAGCAAAGTTTAAACTCCTTGCAGCTGTTATTTTTATTGGTTTATTATTCTCACTTCTTCCAATATGAACGTGTAAATCTGCATATATATTATACATCCTTTTTATCTCCTTCTAACACTTTTGGATATTTATTTACATCCTTGACGCGTCAATTATATTCTAAAAAAATGTATTTTTCAATTACAAATTTCTTACATTTTCTATATTCGACAATTAATACTAAAAGGAAAACCACTACTTTTAGGTAGTGGCTTTGTCTAAAACTAAAACGTATTACAATTTGTAATATACACTTTCAAAAACATGTAATAACAGCAGACATTGTATTGATATTTTACTTTATGCCAAAATAATTAAGTGTCTTATTTACATCCAAATCATAAATATGACTTTCCCAGTCATCATCAGCTTGTTTTTTCTGAACTGCTACTGGACAAGAACATTCTGCATCAAAATGCCGTTGCATCCAATCAAGCACATATGGATTCATTCCATTCCAAATATACTTTATCTTTGCAGGAATTCCTGTGTTTGTATACAGTCTAAGAAGAGTTCTGGCAAGAGTCTCCTTTCCAATTCCTTGTCCCTGAAATTCCTCATTTGTGAACCATGATGCAATTGTCCACATGCGTTCATTAATATTGGAATTTACTTTGCAAGAACAAATTATTTTGTTTTCTAATAAAGCTTCACACATAACAGAACCTGTAACTGCGTTTTTCATATTGAATGTAAGATTACTTTTTTTCTCGTCCATTGTCATCTAGTCTTCTCCTATAATGAATCTATCGTTTTCAGTATCAAAATTATTATAACACTATTTACATAATATTGCAATATCGAGAGAGCTTTAAGGCACTTGCCCAAAAAAGACTTTAAGAATATATAATGAATCTCTTGATTCCTATAACAAAAAAGAGTGCTTTCGCACTCTTTAGGCAAATCTATAAGCCGGGTTCTGTCGTGAATAGTCATTTATCTAGAGTATATATTGCTATATACTTCAAGCCACTCAAGGATTTATGAAGAACAACGAGCAGTCATAACTTCTTCTACCAAGGTGTTGCCCCAAATAGGGTTTACACAGCCAATACATCACTGTACTGCTGGTGGGCCTTTACTCCACCTTTTCACCTGAGCCTCATAAAAGGCTGTTATTTTCTGTTGCACTTTCCCTAAGGTTACCCTCGCTTGACGTTATCAAGTATCATTGCTCTGTGGGGCCCGGACTTTCCTCTCGCAATTTCTTTCGAAATTTGCCAGCGACTATTCAATTTACCTATTGATTATTTTACTCTTTTTGCTTGATTTAGTCAAGTTTAAAAGCTTATTATGATTGACATTTTTCTACAATTATGTTAACATAATTGTAACTGTTAACCATTCTAGAAAGGAATTGATTATGAGAGTAGAAACAAAACTTCCAGCAAACGAAATCAGAAAGATCTGCCCACGGTGTAACAATTCTATTGTGGTAGAAGGAGTAGATGACATCAATGTTGAAGTTGTATACTATCCATCACTTTTTTGTGATTTTTGGGATCCTCCAATAAAGGTTCCATCCTACTTCTGCAACTGCCCAGTTTGCACAGAAAAAATCAGTATTTCAAGCACTGAACTTACTGAACAAATGCAGAAGCAAATATTGGTAAAAACCAGATGGTATTACCGTTTATGGAAGATGTTTAAAAACACATTTATCTAAATTCCTAGTCAAATTGTAATTTGTTATTTAACAAAAAGCCTTATCACTAATCTGATAAGGCTTTTTGTTCATTAAATTTAGAGATATCTCTAAATTTAATTTTCTAATATTTTAATTGCACATTTGATTCCATCAACAGCTGCAGTCATTATTCCACCTGCATATCCAACACCTTCACCACATGGATACAAACCTTTTATATTGGCTTGTAAATTCTCATCTCTTAAAATTCTAACTGGTGATGAACTTCTTGATTCAATTGCTGTCATAATTGCATCTGGAGTTGCAAATCCCTTTATTTTCTTTTCAAAATCTAATATTCCCTCTTTTAATACATCTGAAATATATTTTGGAAATAATTCATGCAAATTAGCAAAAGTAACTCCTGGTTTATATGTAGGTGTTATTGTTCCTATTTGAGTTGTTTTTCTATTTTCTAAAAAATCACCAACTTTTTGAATTGGAGCAAAAAAGTTTTTACCACCCAATTCAAAAGCTTTTCTTTCCAAATCTGCTTGAAAATAAATCCCTTCTAAAGGTGAATCTCCTTTAAAATCATCTGGTGTAACATCAACAAGTAAAGCACTATTTGCATTTTCTCCATCTCTTGCAAATCTACTCATTCCATTTGTTACTATCTCACCATTATTACTTGATGATCCAATAACAACTCCTCCTGGACACATACAAAAAGTATAACAAGAACGTTCTTTTGAGTGATATGCTAATTTATACTCTGCTGGTGGAAGTTTCAATTTTATTTTATCTCCATATTGAGATTTATTTATCATTTCTTGTTTATGTTCAATTCTAACACCTATGGAAAAACTTTTCTTCTCCATATTTATTCCTTTATTATAAAGCTTTTCTATTGTATCTCTTGCACTATGTCCAATTGCTAAAACTACTGTATCTGTTTCTATTTTTTTATTTCTGTTTGTGGAAATAGATTTTATTTTATTATTATATATTTCAAAATCAATTACCTTTTCTTCAAATAAAAATGTTCCACCTTTACTTATAATATAATTTCTCATATTTGAAATTACATTAATTAAATTATCTGTTCCAATATGTGGTTTATTTATATAAATTATTTGATTTGGTGCTCCAAAATTCACAAATTCTTTTAATACCTTTCTACATAAAGGATTTTTACTATTTGTTGTTAATTTTCCATCTGAAAAAGTTCCAGCACCACCTTCTCCAAATTGAACATTAGAATTTGTATTTAATATTCCTGTTTCTAAAAATTTATCTACATCTTTTTTTCTATCTTCTACTTTTTTCCCTTGCTCTATAATTATAGGTTTTATTCCATTTTGAATTAAAATCAAACCACAAAATAGCCCAGCAGGACCTGCTCCTATAATTACAGGTCTTGTCTCGGCTTTTCTTTTTACATTTATATTTAATTTAAAATCTTCTTTGTCTACTTGTTTTACATTTTTTACATTTTTATTACCACAATATTCAATATCAATAGTATAGTTATAAAAAATCATATCTTTATTTCTTGCATCTATAGATTTTTTATAGATAACATATTTTTTTACTTCTTTAAAATCTAACTTATATTTTTGACACGCTTCAAATACAACTTCATCTTCTGTTAAGTCTTTATAAATTTTGATATTTTCTAATCTTAACATTTTATCTTTCTCCATAATCTTCATTCTGTTCTTTAAATCCTGTTCTTGAATAGTCTGGTATTAATGAAGCAATTTCATTTACTAAACTTTTTGACATTGAATCTTCTGAAATATTATCAGGTAATTGCTTTAGTGGCATATTCATGTCATCTGGCAAAGCTCCAATTGGTTTATAAAGCTTAAAATAATCATCATTTTTTCCAATAGCCGCACAGCATAATGTTTTTTGATTTTCCTCCCAAGTATCATCATCAAAAATACTTCTTTCAAGAGTTGGATCAAAATAGTAATATTCCTTTCCCAATTTGACAATATTAGCAAGATGAGATCTTCCAGATTTAGTTGATTTCAATAGTACTACTTCTGATTCAGCAATACTATGCATTAATAAATGTTTAAACACTATTGTATTAGTTGTAGGCGTTCCTGGATTATGTGTTAATCCTACATACAAATCATGTAAATATCTATCATTCTTATCATCTGTATTGATATCTGGAATTGTTTTTGCAAAACTAGAATCTGCTTTTTGGAATATATATTTGTATAGTTTTAGAGTACTTGCTAATTGATTAAGTACTCTAAATGATTTTTTTATTCCTAATAAACTTAATATTTGCTTTGTCTTTTCATCAATAACTTTTTGTTTTTCAATATTAGTTAATTCTCTGTTCACGACAAATTTCCTTTTAAACCTATTTTACTTCTGTTTTCCATAATTCATGTTTATTGCAATAAGCATATATTGTAGCCCCTGGTGTATATTTGAAATGTGTTTTTGCTTCCATTCCTGGTTTTAAATATGTAACACACTCTCTTCCTTCACTAACTATGCTAATCCATTCAATATAATGTTCTTCTTCCATTACATGATTTACTGTTACATATATTCTATCTTCCTTTACTTCATATGTTGGTACATGTTTTTCAACAGCTGCATCAACTGAATTTGATGTTACAACTTTCATTGGTTCATTGCAACATACAATCCCACAATTTGAACAATTGCAATCTTTAACAACTCTTACTATTGCTCCACAACTATTACATTTTTTTATAATTAATTCATTATTCATAATAAAATCTTCCTTTCAAATTTCTTCTAAAATATTTTATCATATACATATTTTTTAATCAATCTTAAATTTTAGAAATTAAACTTTCTAAAATTTCTGCTGCTTGTTTTGAAGCAGTCTTTAAATAAGTATGAAAATCTATTTTATTATTTCCATTTGGGGTATCTGAAATTCCCCTTATTACTAAAAATGGAATTTTATCTAAAAAACATACTTGTCCTATTGCTGCACCTTCCATTTCTAAACATTCCATACCAAATTCTTTTCTTACTTCTTTAGCTTTTTCAGAATCTGCAAAAAATATATCTGCTGAACCTATTCGTCCAATTTTAATTTTAAATTCTCTATTTTTCATTTCATCAATAGTTTGTTCGCATAATTTTATAAGTCTTTCATCTGAATAAAAGTATTTTCCTAGATCACAAATTTCACCTTTTTCATAATCTCCAATTTGTGTTATATCAAAATCATATTGAACAAGTTCTTTTCCAATAACTATATCTTGTACATTAAGCTCTGGAGTTATACTTCCAGCAGATCCTACATTTATTATATAATCTATTGAAAAGTTATCTATTAATATTTGAGTTGTTCTTGCTGCATTAACTTTTCCAACCCCACACTCTACTAAAACACATTCTCTATTATGTATGTTTCCACTATAAAAAGTTAGATTAAAAAATTTCTCTTCTGAAATTTCTTCCATAATATTTTTTATAGCGAGCATTTCCTCATTTTCTGCTGCAATTATTCCAATTTTCATATATTATCCTCCACTTAAATTTTTATAAGTATGATTCCTAAAATAATTAACAATGCTGCAATTATTTTTTTTATTAAATTATCTTTTTCTTTTAAAGCAATATATCCTACTATAACATTTATTATTACTAAAAGAGAACATAGTGGTGCAACTACACTAACACTACCTAACTGGTATGCCCTAAGTTGTGCAACTATACAAAATGACCATGATACTGATGTAATTAATATTGGCAATCTATTTTCTTTTGTAAATTCGTTTTTTAAATCTGACAATTTTATTCTTTCTAATATTATTATCAAAATTGCTGGAACTCCCAAAGTTAACATTACATAAAATGGAAGATTAAAACATTCTGAGTAATTAACATCTAAAAATAATGCTATTGTGTAACAAATATTTGAAATAATTCCAAGTCCAACATATTTATTGAATTTACCTTCACCCTTTTTATAAAAAATTATTATATTACTAAAAATTATCAAAATTGCCCCTATAAATTTAGTTATAACAAATGGTTCTTTAAAAAATAAAAAACCTGAAAATGTCATAAATACAGTAGATAGTTGCTTCATGATACTAAATGTAGATGCTTCTACTCCTTTTCTTACATTAGTATTTAATCTATCTGATATTGCATAAAAAATAATTGATAAACCTAAAAATAAATATACTTTTATATCCGTAGGAAATTTTATTTCAAAAAAAGGAACTAACACCAATACTAAAATAGATGCTAAAAATTCTAAAAGTACTGTTAGTGCCCCTGGCTTTATCATATTTTTTGTAGCTACTTTATATGTTTGATCAAATATTGTAGCTATTATTAAATATAAAATTACAAATATTATCCAACTATTCAACATATTACCTCCTAGCATTTTTCCTGAATAATTTTATCATATTATTAAAACTTTTACAAATGAAATTTAGTGATGAAAGTAAATTTCATTTATATTGCAAAAAGAGCTGTTTTTACACAGCTCCTTTTTGTATTGTTTTAGGGTTCGTATATTCTCATACTACCATCAGCATTGTATAAAATCGCAGGTCCTCCGCATTTATATCCATCCATAAACGTCCACATAATCATTGACTCAGGATCATACAGGATGTATTGAGTGATATCAGAGTCTTCAATAGTTGTTTTTGAAAGTACAATAAATGTACCAAAATCCTTCTCTTCCTCTTCGATATCTTTAGACTCACGATCTGTTTCAGTGCCACAGGCACTCATAAAAATGCTTGCCATAAGCAAAATTGCAATAATGATTACAAAATTTCTCCGTTTTTTCATAGTGATAACCTCCATTTAATGACAATTAATAGTTTCATTTTGTTACTTAGTGTTCATACAATATTGGTGTTCCATCTACATCATATATGATAGATAGTCCTCCTGAATCATTCCCTTCTATAAAGGTCCACATGATTTTGGTTTGCGGATCATACATAATGTACTGTTCTAAATATCCTTCTCCTGGTAAGAATTCACGGGATAAAACAACAAAACAACCATATTTTTCTTCTTCCTCTACAATGTCTTTCGACTCTCTGTCAACTTCTGAACATGAACATCCCATAGTGAACACGGTGAACAAAAATATCATGCAAAAAGCCAACAGAATCATAACTACATGCCTTGTCCGTTTTTTCATACAGATTACCTCCATTTGTTTTAATTGTAACGATTGCATAATTTTAAAACTTCGTGGTACATTATATCACAACTTCACATAATATTCAATATTATAATATTATTTTTCCTTTTCTTTAATAAATTCACAAATTAATTCTGCTGTTTTTTCAACTCCAAATGTATCTGAATTTATACATATATCATAATTTGAATGATTATTCCAATCACTTCCTGTATAATATTTATAATGATTTCCTCTTAATTTATCAATTTGTTTTATTTCTTTTTTAGCCTTTTCTTTATCCATTCCATAAAACTCTATTGCTCTTTTAATTTTATTCTCCATATCACTATAAATAAAAATTTTAACAATATTTTTCTCATCTTTTAAAATAAAATCTGCACATCTTCCTATTATTACACATGATTCTTTGCTTGCTACTTCTTTAATTAATTCAGATTCTTTTAAAAATAAATCATCTCTATTATCTAATCCAAAATAATATCCATTATTCAAATTTGACAAACTATTTCTTTTTTGTTCATTAGATTCTATGTATTCTTCACTTAATCCTGTTTCTTCTGCAAGTTTTTTTATAAAATCTTTATCATAGAATTTTATTCCTAGTATATCAGCAATTAATCTTCCAACATATCTACCACCTGAACCATATTCTCTAGATATTGTTATTACTATATTTTTACTTAATTTATTATCTGTGCTTGTATCATCAATTAAAGCTTGACTATTAACACTTGTTTTCTTTATGTTTTTAATTTCAAAAAATAGCAAAGTACATGCAAGAACAAATGCTAAACCATCTGCAACTGGTCCTGCAAATAAAAGTCCTCTTAACCCAAACATCGCACCTAATATAAAAAATGCAGGTATTAATAAAATTATTTGTCTAGATAATGATAAAACTGCACTTTTTATACTTTTTCCAATTGCTTGGAAGAAAATTCCTGATGGTATTTGAACACCATTGCAAATGCAAAGTAAAAGATAAGTTCTAAAAGCTAAGCATGCAAATTCCATATAATTTTCATCTCCACTACCAAATATAGAAATTAATTTATCTGGTATAGTTTGGAATAATAAAAATGCAAATGTACTTACTGTAACTCCTACACCTAAAACTGATTTTAGTGTTTTCTTAACTCTATCATGTTTTCCAGCCCCATAATTATATCCAAGAATTGGCTGAGCTCCTGCTGCAATTCCTATTATAATACTATTTAAAATTTGACTTATTTTCATAACAATTCCAAATACTGTAATTGGAATCTCAGAACCGAATTTTGAAAGTGCACCATATTTACTAAATAAATTATTTTGTACTGTCATAACACATACAAAAGTCATTTGTGTTATAAAACTACTAATTCCTAAAGAAGCTACTTTTAAACTCCTTTTTAGTTCAAATTTGAAATTACTTTTATTAATTTCTATTGATTTGAATTTTCTTATATATAAAGTATTCATTCCAAAAGTAACGATTTGACTTACTACTGTTGCAACAGCAGCTCCCCAAACACCTTTATGTAAAACAAATATAAAAATTGGGTCTAATATAATGTTTAATATAGCACCTGATACCATAGATGTCATTGCATATTTGGGAGAACCATCAGCTCTAATTATTGAATTTAAACTAGAACCTATCATCATAAAAGGTAATCCTAAAGTAATAACTTTACCATAATTTAATGCATATGGTCTTAATGCATCTGTACATCCAAATAAATTTAAAAGTTGTGGTAAAAATATAAAACTTCCTATACACAACATTAGTGATAAAACTATAGAAACTATAATTCCATTTGCTACACCTTTACCTGCTTCATCTTTCTTCTTTTCTCCAAGTTTTAGACTCAAATATGCAGAAGCACCATCTCCTAACATAAATGAAATCGCCATTCCTATTACACTTAATGGAAAGACAACATTTGTTGCTCCATTTCCTAAGTATCCTACGCCTCTACCTATAAATATTTGATCTACAATATTATATAATGAGTTCACTAGTAGAGAAATTACGCAAGGAACTGAAAATTTCAACATCAATTTACTAATTTTCTCATAGCCTAAAATATTTTCTTCTTTTTCCATTTTCATCTTCCTTTCTTATATATTTTTAATACAATTTTTGTATTAATTATTTGTACACATCTTTTCTATTATAACATTTTTGAATATTCAATTCAAGAGTAATTTTTTTCGGAAATCCCTAGCTTTCACTTTCCTTTTTTAAAAAAATATGATAAAATTCAAAAAAAATATTTAGGAGAAATTTATGAAAAATTATTTAAGTACATTAAGTGATGAAATTAGAGAATACTTTAAAATCTTATCACCTGAATTTCCAGAGTGGTTATTAGAATATATAGATACTCCTGAAATGCAACGTATTTCAGGAATTAGTATGAATTGCGGAACAGATTATACAAAAATATTTAATATAAAACAATGGTATTCAAATTTAGACCATAGTGTTGGTGTTGCTTTAATTATTTGGCATTTTACAGGTGATAAAAAGCAAACTTTATCAGGGTTATTTCATGATATTGCCACTCCTACTTTTAAACATTGTATAGATTTTATGAATGGTGATGCCGAAAAACAAGAGTCTACTGAAGAACGAACTGAAATTATAATAAAAAATTCAGAAAAAATAATGAAATTATTAAAAAGAGATAATATTAAATTAGAAGAAGTTTCAGATTACCATATATACCCAATTGCTGATAATGATACTCCTAATCTTAGTGCAGATAGATTTGAATATACTTTTTCTAGTGGATTAATATTTTGTAGAGTATGGACTCTAGATAATATTAGAGAATGCTATAATAATGTAAAAGTTTTGAAAAATGAAAATGACATTTTAGAACTTGGTTTTTCTGATAAAACTATTTGTGAAAAATATATACATATTATTTCTAAATTATGGCCTGCTTGGCTTAATGCAGAGGATAGAACTACTATGCAATTCTTAGCAGATATAGTAAAATCTATGCATGTAATTGGAAAAATTTCAATGGATGATTTATATACATACTCTGAAAAAGAAATTATTGATAAAATTTTAAATTGTGGTGATACATATATTGAAAATGCATTTAAAAAGTTTCAACATTCAACTTCTGTTTTAAGATTTGATAAACCTGTTACAGATAAATATTGTATAAGTGTAAAAGGTAAAAGAAGATATATTATTCCACTAACTGAAACTGAAAATGGTATTTTTAGAATTAACGAAATATCAAGTCAGGCAAAAAATGACATAAATAATTATTTAAATTTTAAACAAACCCAATATACTGGTTTAGACTTTGAGTTTAAACCATATGAATTTAAGTAAAATAAAAAAACACATATCAATTTGATATGTGTTTTTTTCTATTTTTTATCTGCCATTCTCTTTTTTCTTCTTTGTCTTGCAGATTCTGTAAATGATATTTTTTGTTTTGGTTGTAATAACATTAATGATATTACTATCATAGCAAGTCCTGTTATTGTAAATATCTTTGTTCCTGTACCACCTGTTTCTGTTAGTGTTATTCCTTTTCTATTTCCTATTTTTCCTAAATCTATTGTTATTTTTCCATCTGTTTGAAATTGAGTTATTTCTTCTAATAGTGATGTTGGATTTGTTAAGGTTATAGTGTTTTTTCTTATGTTTATTACTATTGGTCGTTTTATTGTATTATATCCTTCAGGTGTTTTTATTTCTGTTAATATATATCTTCCAAATTCTAATTTTTCAAAAGAAAACTTACCATCTGATTCTGTTACTTTTGATATTATTGGTTCAAATGTTTTATCTACTGTCATATCTGTATCATCTTCTGATTTTAACAATTTCTCAAGTTTAAATTGTGCTCCTGCAAGTAATTTAGTTTCATCTTCTGTATCTACTTTTGTAAACTCTATATTTTTGTAAATTGCATTTGTAATTGTTGTTGTATTGTCTCTTACTGTTTTACTTAATACAAAATAATTTTTGCTTATTTCTTCTGTTTGAATTTCATCTATTGTATAAATTATTTCATCATCTGCTGTTGCAGCCGTTTCTGGTGAAGTCATTATGCATCTTGGTAAATTAGCCCATTCATATTGCCAGTTATTATCTGGATTTAAGTTTACTTCAAATTGTGTGTCTGGCAATACAGATTTTACATAATCACTGCAATCTGTACCATCTGGCAATTTTGCAGTTAATTTAACTGTAATTTGTTCTGGTCTTGTTCCTGAACTATTATTATCATCATCCCATAATTTTTCTACCTTAGCAAATGTATGATTGTATACATTTGTAAATTTAGCTTTTACTTCAGTTTTAGCAATTATTGTTCCAGTTTCACCCACTGAAGATATTGCAAAATGTTCAAGAGGAATCGAGTTATCACCTTCATTATGTGGTTCTGTTCTAAGTTCTTTTATAGTATACGTTGTATCTTTTGGTATACCTAAAATAGTTATACTTTCTCCTGGTAAAAGGAAAAATTCTCCATCGTCTGAAGATCCGCCTGCAAGTCCTTTTGAACCTACAAGTCCTTTTCTACCAGAATTTGTTATATAATCATATCTTTTTGAAAGTATTACTCCATCTTCAGAAATCAATGTAATTTCGAAATAATATCTTTGGTTTAAATCTAAATTTGCAACTTTTTTTTCAACTGTTAAATTACCTCTATCTTTATCAGGCGTTGTTTCTGCTATTGGATGAGGCAAGTTAAAATGCATCCAACAAGTTGAACCAGATGCTCCACGTTCTGTATAATATATTGCAAGTGTATGTTTTGTTTTATCTCCTTTTGGAATATAATCCCAAAGATTTGTGTACTCCCCAACGGCCGTATGTACTCCTCCTAAATCGCATATAAGTTTACCATCTAAGTATACCCATAAATCATCGTCACCAAAGAAATAATATTCAAGTAATCCTTCGTAATCTTCTACCATGTAAAAATCTAATGAAAATTGCATGCCAAAATATCCATTATGATCTTCTTTATCATCGCTGGTAGGAAAAGCAGAACCGGCATCCCATTTACGGTTTTCACTAATAGGGCTATATGCATACCCAAACTTTAAATCATGTCCATCTCCACCAAAAGATGTCACATGATCCATTGGCCAAAAATTATTTGTCCATATATGTTTGTGTATAACCTCTGCACCTTTGTCTAAACCTATTGGGTGTTCCAAAACTGACAAATTACTTAATATTTCTTCACTTTGTGCACCTGCTTCTTTTTCTTCATCAGTAGGATTTTTAAGTACTGAATCCAAAACATATGTATCACCATTACGTGCAAATTTTAAAGACATATTGTCATATACAGTTTTACCTTGTGCCTCACCATTATTAAATAAAAAAGGTGCATTTATACCTGGTGAATAATTTATTAATCTTCTAGTTTCTATTAGGTTATTATTTTCATCTCTTATCTCTTCTATTCTTAAATCTTGTGTTAATCCAAAAGTTGCAATCATATAAGAATGATTCCCATTATAAGTATTCACATTAGCCATATTTAAAGAGTTTTTATAAGTTATATCAAATAATCGTTGTTCCCAAATTAACATTCCTAAATTTGTTCCTGTATTATTATTACCAAAAGCCAATTTAGTTCCAGTTGGAGTATAATTGCCAGTATTAGCAAGATAATTTTCATGCGAATTTATACCAGATTCTTTTGTATGTGTATACCAAACTCTATTATTTGTTTGTGTTGATGTTTCTCTTTTATTAATTTGCTTATCAGCATCATCATCTGTCTCATAAATATATCCATCAGTAATATCATAATCAAAAAATAAAGTTTCGTTTTCATATGAACTATTTTCAGCATCACATACATATCTAACAACAGCTCCATTTTTTAGATGTATTGCATTAGAATTTGTATCAGAGTCATAATCTGTAAAATACATTCCTTTTTCATTTATTTCATTTATACTATATACAATCCAATCATTTTTATCTATACTCTCTGCTGATTTTCCATCTTTTAGAATCCATAATTCAGCTAATTTATAATATCCAGCATCTCTTCCATCAAATCTATTTAATTTTTCAATGTTTGTATGCCCATCTATTTCATATTTTTTGCCAGTATAAATTTTTGTTAATTCATTTACATAACTGATTTTTCCTGTCATTTGTCCTTGGTTAGACCCTGTATTTTTAATACTTTGAATTTTTGCATTAACAGGTGAATTTCCTCTTCCTGTACCATTTTTGGGTAAACAAACTTGTCCACCATTCATTTCAGCAGAAGTATCTATAATTGCCAATACATTATCAGGTAACAAATTACTACCAGTATATGCAACATTACCTTTATTTTCAATTGGATTTCCTCTTTCAACTCTTTCAATCCAAGCATAATATTGTGCATTAACTTCTGTTGATAACGCCATATCACTTATTCCACATATATTATACAAATTAATTAGTTTTTCTGCATTTGTAACATATGCACTTAAATCTTTTCCTTCTTTTTTTAATTCTGCATAATATGAATAAACATATTTTACTTGCTCTTTTATTTTTAAATAATATTCTGAATAACCATTATCGTCTCTTGCTTCTTCAAAACTATTTAATTTTTCTAATATTGTGTCAAAATCTGGTAATTCATCTATCATTTGTATAACTGCAAAAATATTTTCTCTATCTTCTTCTGTATATTGTTCTAAATAACAAATTTTTAAATGTTCATGTATCTTCTTGCATACTAATTTTTCTTTTATAAGAGTATCTTTCTCATCATCATCTTCTTCTTTTATTTTATCTGTATCTACTGTATTTGTATTTACAGTATTACTTATTGTATTTCCTATTGTGTTTGAAATTGTATTTGTATTAGCTGTATTAGTAGTATTTGTTGTGTTACTTACTGTATTAGTATTTGTAGTATTAGTAACTGTATTTGTTTCATCTTTATCAACTACTGTATTTGTAGTTGGTTCAGATAGTATTGTATTTGTGTTATCATTTTCTATTTTATTTTCTTGATTAGAATTATCAATAGAATCTTCTACTTGTTCTTTATCTATACTGTTTTTATTTTCTTCATTATTTGTATCTGTTTCTGTGATAGTTGTAGATGTGCTATAATCTTCTGATGTCCCACCAATTATCTCTTTTACTGTTTTTTCAATCAAAAAGAAGCACTCTATTGATAATATTATCACAAAGATTGCTGAAATTATAACTATTAACTTCCACAAGTATATACCTGCATTATTCTTTTGATTATTCTCTTTCACTAATTCTGCCTCTAAAAATTCTTGTTCTCACATCATAGTGAGTATATTTTAACGTGAGTATATTTTATCGCGTTTTTTGCTTAATGTCAAAATTAGGAATTTTTATCACTTTTATGTAAAAAACTCTGCATCCTTTGATAAACAATGGATACAGAGTCTCAGCATTCTATGTTACAAACATTCAAAACCTTAAACATCAGTTACTAGTTATATTTTATGTTTTTGTGTTAATTTTATATTAAATTTTTATTACATTTCGTAATGTTAAATCATATCATTATATTCATCCTGTAATATAATTTCTTTTAATTTATTCATATCAAGATCTAAAACTGTTGCAAATGCTATAAGTTCAAAATCTTTAACACTCATTCTAAAATTTTCTATTCTATAAATTTCATTTCTGTCAAATTCTATACCTAATAATTCAAGTTTTCTACATAAAGCGGTTTTAGAATATCCTTTTTTCTTTCTCTCTTGACATAGAATCTTTCCAATTGCATTTGGCTTATTGTTATACTTTTTCATTTATCTCACCTTCTAAAAAAAATTTTGTGAATTTAGTATATACAAATTTTACTCAAACTATGCTATGCAATTATACTCACTTTTTACATTTTTTGACTTTTTTCGCCACTTTATTTCTTCTTTTATAAAAAATATTCCTCGACTAAACAAAAAAACGATACAAAAATGTATCGTCTTTTTATAAGGATTCTATTATAATTTAAAATCGAATTTCTTTGGCATTGTTTTTTGATCAGCTGCTTCTATCATTATATTAGTTTTGCTTTTCTCTTTTTCTATTCTGTTAGAAATCGTAAGTATATTATCATCAATATTATTTATTATTCTTGCATATTTAACAAGATTCTTTGAATCCCCTTTATTTATTTTAGGGTTCTTATACTTTAATTTATGTTCAATACTAGCCCAAAAATCCATTCCCAATGTTCTTATTTGAATTTCAACTTTTACATACATTGTTCCAGTAGAAAACGTTACTGGGACTTCTGTTATAACATGGTAACTCATATATCCACTCTTTTTTGGATTCTTCATAAAATCTTTTTTATTTAATATTCTAATATCTTGAAAATCTTCTATAATTTCAACTAATTTATAAACATCTTTTTTGAAATTACAAACTATTCTTATTCCAGCTATATCATTAATTCTTTCAAACATGTTTTTATATGTTAAATCGTAACTTTTTCTTTTTAATTTTTCAATTATATGTTCTGGTGTTTTTATTCTTGTTGTAATATACTCAATTGGTTCATAATTGTGAAACAACCTTAATTCATCTTGTAGGATATCTATTTTGGTTTTTATCTCCTTTAATGCTGAATTATATAAAAACATTATTTTATCAAATGTAATATCCTTTATATCTATTTTCTCTTTATTAACTAAATTATTTTCAATATTTATTAAATAATTATTTTCTTCGTCTTGTATCATTCAATCATCCTTTCTTTTGTTAGATTCTTAAATTATTTTATATATAAATTATTAAATATATATTAAATAATTGTGAACTTTTTGTGAATGAAACCAAAGTACTCCTATTTATTTAATATGCTATTAACTATA
>CAORJJ010000005.1:0-24760 GCA_948517135.1 uncultured Clostridia bacterium
ATATATATAATATCTATATAAAATTAAAATAAACTTAAAATGTATAAAAAAAATAAAAATGGATGTTAAAATGAAAGAAAAAGAAATTGAACGACTAAGTTTACTAAAAGAAGAAGAAAATAAATTATATAATAATAGTGTAAAATATATTTGTGGAATTGATGAAGCAGGGAGAGGACCATTAGCAGGTCCTGTTGTTGTTGGAGCAGTTATATTACCAGAGGATTCTTTTATAGAGGGAGTTAATGATTCAAAAAAAATTTCAGAGAAAAAACGTGAAAAAATATATGAAATAATTACTCAAGAAGCAATAGCATATAGTGTAGGTATTGTAGATCAAAAAACAATTGATGAAATAAATATATTAAATGCAACAAAACTAGGAGTTAAAAGAGCATTAGAAGGATTAAGTCAAAAGCCAGAAATTATTATGGTGGATGCGTTAAACAATATGGATACTTTAGGAATACCATATATATCAGTAGTAAAAGGTGATGCTAAAAATTATTGTATTGCAGCAGCATCAATAATTGCAAAAGTAACTAGAGATAGAATGATGAAAGAATGGGATGAAGTATATCCTATGTATGGTTTTGCAAAACATAAGGGATATGGTACAGCTGAGCATATTAGATTGCTGAAAGAAAATGGTCCATGTATGATACATAGAAAATCTTTTATAAAGAATTTCTTTTAAATAATGTTTGAAAAAATTTATATATACAAAAGAAAGGGAGATAAGAATGGATATTAAAAGTATTATTCGTAAAAAGAGAGCAAAAGAAGAATTAACAAAAGATGAGATTAATTATTTCATTGGAAAGTTACAAAAAGGTGAAATTTCTGAATCACAAGCAGCAGCTTTAATGAGTTACATTTATATTAATGGACTTACAGAAGAAGAAATTTTAAATTTAAGTCTTGCTATGGCAGAATCAGGAGATATGTTAGATTTAAGTGATATTGCTGAAAATATTGTAGATAAACATTCAACTGGTGGAATTGGTGATAAAGTAACAATTCTATTAATGCCAATTTTAGCTTCTTTAAATATTCCAGTAGCAAAAATGTCAAGTAGAGGATATGGTGTATCAGGAGGTACAATTGATAAATTAGAATCAATTCCTGGTTTTCAAACTGATTTATCAATTGAACAGTTTAAAAAAAATATAAAAAATACTGGTGTTTGTATAATGAATCAAGGTCTTTCTTTCGCACCAGCAGAAGGTAAAATGTATAAATTAAGAAATTCTATTGCTTGTGAAAATAGTTTACCTATTATTGCAGCAAGTTTAATGAGTCTAAAACTTGCCACAGGAAGTAATAAAATTGTATTTGATATAACTTGTGGAAGAGGAACATATATAAGCAATAGAGATGAAGCTAAACGTTTGTCAAGATTACTTGTAAGACTTGGAAAGAGTTTAGGTAAAGACGTTGCTTGTGTTATAACTAATATGAATCAACCTTTAGGATATTCAATTGGTCATAACCTAGAAATGAAAGAAACAATTAATGCTTTAAAAGGAATTATTTCAGAAGATTTAGGAAATGTTGTTGAGGCTCTTGGAAGTATTATGATTTCTTTAGCAACAGAAAATAAAGATTTAGATGCAAATGCAAAAATGATAAAAGAAACAATAAAATCAGGAGCAGCATTTAATAAATTTAAAGAAATGGTTGCAGCTCAGGGTGGAAATACAGAATATATAGATAACCCAGAACTATTTAAGAGCTCTAAATTTATTATGCCAGTATTATCAACAGAAACAGGAACAATTGAAGCAATAGATGCTGATATGGTAGGTAGTATTGCATATTATTTAGGGGCAGGAAGAATGAAAAATGAAGGTTCAATAAATAGAACTGCTGGTATTACCCTAAATAAAAAAATTGGAGATACAGTTACAGTTGGAGAAACTTTAGCATATATTCATACTGATGAGGATGAAAAGATAAATGGAACAACACAAAATTTAAAAGATGCATTTACTATTACAAATAAGAAAATAAACTTTAAGTCAAGAGTTCTTGAAATAGTAAAATAGAAAGGTTATTTAATGAATATAATTGATATAATAGAAAAAAAGAAAAATAATTGGGATTTATCAAAGGAAGAAATAGAATATTTTGTTAAAAAATACACAGATGGAGAAATTACAGATTATCAAGCAGCAGCTTTAATAATGGCGATTTGTATAAATGGAATGACACAAGATGAAATTTTAAATCTAACAATAGCAATGGCAAATTCAGGGGATGTATTAGATTTAACAGATATTTCAGATAATATTGTAGATAAACATTCAACAGGAGGAGTTGGAGATAAAATTACATTAATTGTAATGCCAATAATTGCAAGTTTAGGAATTCCAGTAGCCAAAATGAGTGGAAGAGGCTTAGGGATTACTGGAGGAACAGCTGATAAATTAGAATCAATACCAGGTTATAATATTAATTTATCAATAGATGAATTTAAACAAAATATTAAAGATATAGGAATAAGTTTAATGGGGCAAACATTAAATTTGGCTCCAGCAGATAAAAAAATATATGCATTAAGAGATACTATTGGATGCACAAATAGTATACCTCTTATAGCATCAAGTATTATGAGTAAAAAAATTGCTTCAGGTGCAAATGCAATAGTATTAGATGTAACATGTGGAAATGGTGCATTTATGAAAAATAAAGATGAAGCAAAAAGACTTTCAAAAATGATGTCTCTAATTGGAAAATGGGCTAATAGACAAACAGTATGTGTACTTACAAATATGGATGAACCTTTGGGGCATTCAGTTGGAAATACATTAGAAGTTATAGAAGCAATAGACGCATTAAAAGGAAATATGGCAGATGATGTTAAAGATGTTGTTTTGAATTTATGTATTCAAATGATGAACTTATCTAAAAAGTATCCAAATGTTTTAGAAACCAAAGGAAAAATTCTTGAAGTTATAGAAAATGGAAAAGCTTTTGAAAAATTTAAAGAATTAGTTGCAAAACAAGGTGGAGATGTAAGCTATATAGAAGATCCTACAAAATTTGAAAAAGCACCAATAATTACACCTGTTATTTCAGAAAAAGATGGATTTGTAGAAGAACTAAATGCAGAGAAAGTTGGAAAAGCAGGTGTAGAGCTAGGAATTGGAAGAATTCACAAAGAAGATTCAATAGATTATAGAGTTGGATTGATGTTTGAGAAAAAAATTGGTGATGAAGTAAAAAAAGGTGATGTTTTAGCATATATACATGCAAGCTCTCCTGAAAAAGCAACAGAGTGTGTTGGAAAAATAAATGATGCTTATAAAATAGGAAACAAAAAAATTGTTAAGAAAAATATAATAGAAATTATTTAAAAGTAAATAATATATACAAATGAAAGTAAGAGGTGATATGATGTCAAGTATTGACGCAAAAGAATTAAAGGAAAAGCTATTCGCAAATAGAAAAAGTGGATGGGAAAATTTATCAGATGAAGAATTGAAAAATATTTTTCAATTTGCAGATGAATATATGTATTATTTGAATAATTCTAAAACTGAGAAAGAAATTGTTCAAAGTTCAAAAGAAATATTAATAAAAAATGGATTTGTTGATATTTCAGAAAAAGAAGTTTTGAATCCAGGAGATAAAGTTTTTTATATAAATAGAGGAAGATGTTTATATGCAGCTGTAATTGGAACTGATAATTTAGAAAATGGATTTAAAGTTGTTGCAGCACATTGTGATTCTCCAAGAATAGATTTAAAACAAAGTCCATTATATGAAGATCATGGACTTGGAATGCTAAAAACACATTATTATGGTGGAATTAAAAAATATCAATGGACAAATATTCCTCTTAGTATACATGGTACAGTAGTAAAACCTGATGGTGAAAAAATTAATATTTGTATAGGTGAAAAAGAAGAAGATCCAATATTTACAATTTCAGATTTATTACCACATTTAGCTCAGGAGCAAATGGAAAGAAAATTGAAAGATGGAGTTCAAGGTGAAGAATTAAATGCTTTAGTTGGAAGTATTCCATATGATTGTGATGAAGTTTCTGAAAGAGTAAAATTAAATATATTAAAATTATTAAATGAAAGATATGGAATAAAAGAGGCAGATTTTGTAAGTTCAGAAATAGAGTTAGTACCAGCATTTAAAGCCAAAAGTATGGGATTTGATTATAGTATGGTTGCTGGATATGGGCAAGATGATAAGGTTTGTTGTTATACAGGATTAAGAGCAATATTAGATACAGTTTTACCAAGAAAAACAGCTTTATGTGTAATAACAGATAAAGAAGAAGTTGGATTTAATGGAGTTTCTGGAATGGAATCAAGAGTATTTGATACTTTCGTATTAGAACTTCTTGAAAAAACTGGAAATACAAAGTTTAATTCATTGTATAAAGCATTTTCAAATACACAAGCATTATCAGCAGATGTTGATGCTGCATATAACCCAAATTTTGCATATGCTTTTGAAAAAAATAATACAGCATATTTAGGAAAAGGTATGACACTTGTAAAATATACAGGGTCAAGAGGGAAATCAGGTGCATCAGAAGCTCCAGCAGAGCTTGTTGCAGAGCTTAGAAAAATTTTTGATGAAGCAGGTGCAAGATATCAAGCTTGTGAATTAGGTAGAGTAGATAAAGGTGGAGGAGGAACAATAGCTCTTACTCTTGCAAATAGAGGAATGGATGTTGTTGACCTTGGTGTTCCTGTAATGGGAATGCATTCACCATATGAAATAACAAGCAAATTTGATGTATATCAAGCATATAAAGGATATAAAGCATTTTATAATAAATAAAAATTATATAAACAGAAAACTTCCAATTTAGCAAAATGCATAAATTGGAAGTTTTTTAATTCAGTACTTATTTTGGAGAAACTAAAATATCCATACCATGAAAATGATACTTAACAGAACTGACAGCATAATTATGATTAGCCAATAAGTCATTTACGACCTTTTTAACTATCGGTGAGAAATGCTTTTTTCTAAGGTGTAATGTAGCATTATTTCTCATTTTTACATCTCCCAAAAACTTAGCATCATTTGATGAAATTGTGCTGACATCTTCTAAAGCTGAATTTGCCATAGAGTACCATATAAGTTCTTCTAAGGTTTTTTTAGGCTAGTTTCCATTATACTACCTCCATTTTAGTTGTGCCTGGAGGTTTCCCTCCGAAGCGTTAATAAGTTTCAAAGGGATATAAATTCATAATTCTTAAATATTATAGCATATATATAAATATTTACAACTGTTTTATGTAAAATTATATTATAACTTTACATAATTCTGAAATTGTGTTATAATAAAAATGATTTTAAAAGGAGTGTGTAAATATGTATTATTTATTAGTGTTACCAGTTATATTTTTAGCAGCAATTGTAAAATTAGTTTCAGATAGATATAAATTAAAAATTTTTAGTAAGATTTGTAAAATCATAATAGTTATTGGTGTAATCATATTTATATATTTATTTGCAGCATATAAAGGATATGATATTTTAAAAATGGCATATGATTTTTTATTTAACTTAGATTTTTTTAATTTTAAATAAAATATAATTTGTACATAAGAAACTCTAAAAATTTTTTTCCTTCTAAGGTTTTAGAGTTTAAGGAAGTTTTATTAATTTGTATTTTGAGCAGAGAATTTTATCTCTGCTTTTTTTTGAAAATATTTACAGATTTGGTAACAACTTTTTTAAAGTTTTTGTCGAAAAAGCTTTTAAAAAAATTATAGTATGATATAATCAAATTGAATTTTATACATAAATATATGCATAGAATGAATAGAAGAGGATGATGTAGTGTATTTATTCTTAAGCGATTATTGCTTAAACATTTGAAGAAAGGAGATATGTTAGAAAATCTAACATAAATTAAGGAATGGAAAATACTAAATGTGATGGATGTAATGGAAAAGATCCCAAAATGGAAGAAATCCTTAACACTTATAAACAAGAAAAAGATAACTTGATTCAAATATTAAACGAAGTTCAAGAATATTATGGTTATGTACCAGAAAAAGCTCAACTTGCTATTTCTGAATATTTATCAATTCCTATGGCTGAAATATATGGTGTTATTACTTTTTATTCAAGATTTACATTGAAACCAAAAGGAAAATATCATATTGCAGTTTGTTTAGGAACAGCATGCTTTGTAAAAGGTTCTGAAAAAATTTTAGATAGAGCTAAAGAGAGATTAGGAATTGATGTTGGGGAAACAACAAAAGATGGTAAGTTTTCTTTAGAAGCAACAAGATGTGTTGGAGCATGTGGGTTAGCACCAGTTTTTACAGTTAATGATGAAGTTTATGGAAAAGCAACTGTTAAGACTATGGATGAAATTTTAGATAAATATATGGAAATTGAAAAATAAAATTTGCGTTGTTGTTACAAATTTATAAAAAAGTAGGAGGGAGCGAATCTATGAAAACATTAGAAGAAATTTGCAACATAAGAGATGAGAAAAGAAAAGAATTAGATTTAAGAGTAAATACTAGTGCCAATACACATGAAAAGCATATTTTAGTTTGTCATGGTACTGGGTGTACATCTTCAAAATCACCTAAAATTATTGAAAATTTTAGAAGAATAATAGAAGAAAAAAATATCGAAAATGTAAGAGTCATTCAAACTGGATGTTTTGGTTTATGTGCAAAAGGTCCTATTGTAATAATAAGACCAGAAGATGTATTTTATGCAATGGTAACACCAGATGATTGTGAAGAAATAGTTGAAAAACATATACAAAATGGAGAAATAGTTGAAAGACTTTTATGTAAAGATGTTGATAATACAGTTGTAAAGCAATTAGATGAATTAAACTTTTATAAAAAACAAAAAAGAATTGCACTTAAAAATTGTGGTGTAATTGATCCTGAAGATATAGAGGAATATATTGCATTTGATGGTTATAAAGCATTAGAAAAAGTTTTATTTCATATGTCACCAGATGATGTTATTAATGAAATTTCAAACTCTGGATTAAGAGGTCGTGGTGGAGCTGGATTCCCAACAGGAAAAAAATGGTCATTTACCAAAATGGCAGTTGGAGAACAAAAATATGTAGTATGTAATGCAGATGAGGGTGATCCAGGAGCATTTATGGATAGAAGTATTCTTGAAGGTGATCCACACTGTGTTGTAGAAGCTATGATGATAGCAGGATATGCTGTTGGAGCAAATAAAGGTTATATTTATGTAAGAGCTGAATATCCAATAGCTGTAAAACGTTTCCAAATTGCAATAGATCAAGCAAGAGAATATGGAATTTTAGGAGAAAATATTTGGAATTCTGGATTTAATTTTGATTTAGAAATTAGACTTGGTGCAGGAGCATTTGTTTGTGGTGAGGAAACAGCACTTTTAGAGTCTATTGAAGGAAGACGTGGTCAACCAAGATTAAAGCCACCATTTCCAGCAAATGAAGGTTTATTTGGAAAACCAACTTTAATAAATAACGTAGAAACATATGCAAATATCACAAAAATTATTTTAAATGGTGCTGAGTGGTATTCAAGTATAGGAACAGAAAAATCAAAGGGAACTAAAGTATTTGCTTTAGGAGGAAATGTAAATAATATAGGACTTGTTGAAGTACCTATGGGAGTTACATTAAGAGAAATCGTATTTGATATTGGTGGTGGTATACCAAATGGCAGAAAGTTCAAAGCTGCTCAAACTGGTGGACCATCAGGTGGTTGTATAACAGAAGAACATTTGGATACACCAATTGATTATGAATCATTACAAGCTATTGGTTCGATGATGGGTTCTGGTGGATTGATTGTTATGGATGATTCAAAATGTATGGTAAATTTAGCTAAATTTTATTTAGGATTTACAGTAGATGAATCTTGTGGAAAATGTACACCATGTAGAATTGGAACAAAAAGATTACTTGAAATGTTAGAAAAAATAACAGAAGGTAAAGGAGAAGATGGAGATATTGAAAAACTAGAAAGATTATGTAGTAATATCCAAAAAGCATCTGTTTGTGGACTTGGCCAAACAGCTCCAAACCCTGTATTGAGTACAATAAAATATTTCAGAGAAGAATATAGAGAACATATAGATCATAAACAATGTAGAGCTGGTGAATGTAAAGCATTAATGAAATTACATATTGATCCAGAATTATGCAAAGGTTGTGGATTATGTAAGAGAAATTGCCCAGTAGACGCAATTTCAGGAGATGTAAGACAAACACATGTTATAGATGAAGAAAAATGTATTAAGTGTGGTACATGTATTACTAAATGTCCATTCCATGCGATTAAATCTTAGGAGCATGAATATGGGATTAATAATATTTTTTGCAATAGAAACTTTAGTATCTATTATATATACTATCAGACATAAAGAATTTCACATAGTATTAAATAATGTAAGTATTCTTGCTTTTATTATTATATTAAAATGTATTTCAACATATTCAACTGATATATGTTCTATTGTTAAAACATTAATTACGTGTTTAACTTATATACTTATGATTGTTTTAATTATAAACTTATTAAAAAAATATAAGATTAATAAAAAATTAGAAAAATATCAGTCAGTGTGTTTAATAATTGCAATTATAATGATCTTTTTTGTATATCCAACAGGTATTAAGATTATGAATATGCAAACAGGATATGCGGTTCCTACTTATATAGATGATGAATATGGAGAATATAAAAAGCAAGATTCACAAGAATTCAGAAAAGAAATTAATCAAACAAATTCTATGATGAGATTGATGTTTGAAATACCAATAATAAATATATTTTTTGTTGGTATGTTTGAGAATAAAGAAAAATCAATCAAAGATCCAAATATGAAAGGAGAAAGTAATGGTTAATTTAACTATAAATGGAAGAAAAGTTGAAGTTCCAGAAGGAACAACAATTTTAGAAGCTGCTAAAAAAGCAAATATCGATATTCCTACTCTATGTTTCTTAAAAGATATAAATGAAATTGGTGATTGTAGAATGTGCGTTGTTGAAGTAGAAGGTAGACGTGGATTTGCAACATCATGTATTCAAAAAGTAGAAGAAGGAATGGTGGTAAAAACAAATACACCAGCAGTTATTGAAGCTAGAAGAATAGTACTTGATTTAATTTTATCAAACCATGATAGAGAATGTTTAACATGTACAAGAAATGGAACTTGTGAATTACAAAAACTTGCTCAAGAATTTTATGTTGATGAAATAAAATATCAAGGTAGTAGAAATAAACATGAAATAGACGATATATCACCAGCAATTGTTAGAGATTTCAATAAATGTATTTTATGTAGAAGATGTGTTGCAACTTGTAAAAAAGTTCAAGGAATTGGTGCAATTGATTGCACAGAAAGAGGTTTTGCTTCAACAGTTTCAACATATAAAAATAAAAGTTTAAATGATGTAAATTGTACATTTTGTGGACAGTGTATAGAAGCTTGTCCAGTAGGAGCATTGAAAGAAAAAGATAGTACAGCAGATGTTTGGAAAGCTTTAAGAGATGAAGATAAATATGTTGTAGTACAAACCGCTCCAGCAGTAAGAGTTGCTCTTGGAGAAGAATTTGGAATGGAAATTGGTACTAATGTAAAAGGAAAAATGGTAACAAGTTTAAGACATTTAGGGTTTGATAAAGTATTTGATACAAACACTGGAGCTGATTTTACAATTATGGAAGAAGGTACAGAATTTTTAGACAGATTCCAAAATGGAGGAACACTTCCAATGATTACTTCTTGTAGTCCAGGATGGGTTAGATATATGGAATTAAATTATCCTGAATTAATACCAAATTTATCAACTTGTAAATCACCACATCAAATGTTTGGAGCACTTATTAAATCTTATTATGCTGAAAAAATGGGAATTGATCCAGCAAAAATATATGTGGTATCTGTTATGCCATGTATTGCTAAGAAATTTGAAAGAACAAGAGATGATATGCAAGGATCTGGATTTGATGATGTGGATAGCGTAATTACAACAAGAGAACTTGCAAGAATGATAAAACAAGCACATATTGATTTTGTTAATTTAGAAGATTCTAATTTTGATGATCCAATGGGAGAGGCAACAGGAGCAGCAGCAATATTTGGAACAACAGGTGGAGTTATGGAAGCTGCATTAAGAACTGTTCATGAAAAAGTTACTGGAAATCATTTTGAAAAATTAGAATATGAGCCTGTTAGAGGAGAAGAAGGAATTAAAAGAGCAACAGTTAATATGAATGGAACAGAAGTTAAAGTTGTTGTTGTATCAGGTTTAAAAAATGCTCAAGTTATCATGGAAGAAATAAAAAGTGGAAAAGCAGACTATCAATTTGTTGAAATTATGGCTTGTCCAGGAGGATGTGTAATGGGTGGAGGTCAACCAATTAGAACATCAAAAGAAAGAGCAAACATAGATATCAGATCAAAAAGAGCAAATGCTTTATACACAATAGATGAGAAAAGTACAATAAGAAAGTCACATGAAAATCCAGTTGTTCAAAAAATATATGAAGAATATTTAGGAGAAGCTGGAGGACATAAAGCTCATGAACTATTACATACAAGCTATGTAAAAAGAGAAAAATATAAATTAGATGATTAATAAATATAAAGTAAGAGCACTTCATCTTTTGATGAAGTGCTCTTTTAAGTCTGAATTTTTAGTACCCTAAATTTTGGAGTAATTCTGGAATTTTTTGGCTGGCGTTATCATTAATTATATAAATATTAATATTACGCTTTTTAGCAGATTGATTAAATTGATTTGCAAAACCCGTAAAAAATGAGGTTCCCACAATCACTAAATTTCCACCATCACATAATCTATCAAGTTGTTGAAATGCCTTAGAATATAGTGGAGCTAGATCACCATATAAAATTAAACCTCCAAATTCAATTGGGAATTCTTCATACTCAATTTCCTCCAAAGTAGGAAGATAGCCATGAACAGCGATAACCAGATTACTACCAGCTTTTTGATGAAGTCCATCAACATTCATTGTTATTACTGGAGCACCTGTTTGTGCAATAGCAAAATGAGCAATATTTGGTTCTGCATTTAAAGCAGATGTTGTTAATGTTCTAACTAAGTTGCGATATTTCTCAGGATGCATTTCTACATATGAACGTGTTAAAATTTGCCGGTATTCTGGATGCCCTTCAAATGTTGGCAACCCTGAATCAACAGAAATACCTGCTCCTGTTAAAAATAACAGATTATTCATATTACCAATCACCTTCTTTATTTTTTTATGAAAATGATTATAACATGCTCCTTAAATTATGTCAACTAAAGTGAAAGTTTTGAATAATATAAACAATAATAATATTACTACTATTATTATTGTTTTTACTAATTGAGTGATATATTTGAAAATTGACATAAAAAATATAGTTGTGGTATAATAATTATATATTTTTGTTAGGAGGATTACTATGCTAGAAATGATTCGGGAGATTTCCACATTACTAGAAGTAGATCCATTTTGGATCTGGCTTGTGATTGCATTGCTTATTTTACTCGGAGTGGTAAAATGCTTGTATCCATGGAAACCAAAATGGAAATCCAAAAAAACAAGAGATAAGGATGGTAATGAAGTAACAATATATTATCATCTAGACATATAAAAAAAGGTGTCTGCACTCGTTGCAGACACTTTTTTTATAAGAATAAATTTTATATTAGTATAAAAGTAAATATAACAGAAAAAATACCTTGAAGTAATTTTCCTAGAAGATAAGGTTTTATAGAAATATTTTCTTTTACAATAATACTATAAACTTGTAAAAGTACAGATATTCCACCAAATCCTAGTAAAAAAGATGTTAAAAGAAGTGATAGAGTATAATTTGAGGTAGCAATAAGTGCTGTTAAATTTACTCCATTTGTAAGTTCAATAATTCCAGATATAACACTTAAAGAAATATTGTTAGGAATACCAAAATTAGATAAAATATTTGCAAATAGATTTAAAATACCAGAAGTTTCTAAAATTGATAATATTACTGAAAAAATAACAATAAATCCACCAATTAAAAGTATGGTAGAAATTGCTTTTTTTATAGAACTGCCTAATATTTCACCTATATCAGAGATTTTCATAGGAGTAAGTTTTGAGTTAAATTGTGTTTCTCTGTAATTTATATCAAATTTATCTTTTTTCCAAAATTTAAAACAATAAGCAACCATTAACGAAGCTAATATATGAGATATTAATAATATAAATCCAACTTTTTTGTCTCCAAATAAAGCAATTCCAACTGTACCTAAAATAAATAAAGGTCCAGAATTATTTGTATATGCTATAAGACGCTCAGCTTCAATTTTTGAAATTATTTTTTGGCTTTTTAAATTACATACAACTTTTGCTCCAACTGGATATCCACTAATTGTACCTAAAATAATTGCAATGGCACTTTCACCAGGAACATTAAATATTGGTTTCATAAATTTATTTAATATTTTTCCAAGGATATAAGTGAAATTTGTTTGACACAAAAGTTCTGTTGCAACAAAAAAAGGAAATAAACTTGGTAATACTTTTGTTGCCCATAGTGCAAGTCCATTTTGAGCGGCAATTAAATTATTATTTGAAAATAATAATAAGCATATTGTAAATAATAAGAAAACAATAGTAAAAAAGTATTTTCTTATTGAAATTACTATAAAATTCATGGAGACCTCCAGTATATAATTATTCTTATAATTATATATTCATAAATATAGATAATATGACTATAATTCTAATTGTAATTTACATAACTCTTGAATAAGAATGATTATTATGATATAGTATTAAAATAGTTTATAATTAAAATTAGATAAAATATACAAAATAAAAGTTTATTTTGTAATTATATCGATAACTAGTAATTTGAAAGTGAGTTTAAGTAATGTTTTATAATGCAAAAAACAATAATATAAAAATAGAACAAAGTGATATGGATTATATAAGTTTTGGGGTAGGAAATAAAAATCTGATTATAATACCAGGACTTGGAGATGGATTAAGAACTGTTAAAGGTATGGCTATTCCACTTGCATTTATGTATAAACAATTTGCAAAAGAATATACAGTATATGTGTTTAGCAGAAGAAATAATCTAGCAAGAGGGTTTACAACAAGAAATATGGCAAAAGATGTAGTTGAAGCAATGAATTTATTGAATATATCAAATGCTGATATAATGGGAGTTTCTCAAGGTGGAATGATAGCACAATGTATTGCAATCAGTAATCCAGAAAGAGCAAATAAATTAGTTTTAGCAGTAACATCTTCAAAGACTAATGAAATGATAAATAATGTTGTTGGAAACTGGATTCAGTTAGCAGAGAAAAAAGATTTTAAAAATATATTTATAGATACAGCTGAAAAATCTTATAGTGAAAAGTATTTAAAGAAATACAGAAAATACTATAATATTCTATGGAGATTTTGCAAACCAAAAGATTATGAAAGATTTATTATTCAAGCTAAATCTTGTTTAGCTCATAATGTATATGATGATTTAGATAAAATTAAATGTCCTACTTTAATAATTGGAGGAAAACAAGATAGTATTGTAGGTGTAAATTCTTCAAAAGAAATAGCAGACAGGATTAGTAATAGTGAACTATATTTATATGAAGGATATGGACACGCAGTTTATGAAGAAGCAAAAGACTTTAATGAAAAAGTTTTAAACTATCTGAAGAGATAAATTACAAGTTAAAAGTGAGGTAAGAATTGAAAGGAAGATTAAAAGAACACTTACTAAATAAACCTATTCTTTATAGTTTTATAATATTTATGATATGTTTAGTAATAAGAATTATGGAATACTTTATAATAAAGACTGATACAACTTTTATTTCTGAAAACTTTATTCACAAATTGATGGGGATTATCATATTAGTATTTTTACTAAAAATAATGAATTATAAGTTTAAAGATATTGGTTTTAAAAGAAACAAATGGTTTAAATATTTGATTTATGGGTTGATATTAGGAGGAATTTGTTTTGGAATATCCTATTTTATCGAATATATAATACTTTATGTAAAATCAAGAAATCCTAGTCTTGAACTTTATGTTAATGGATTTTCTTTAGTTGGAAATGAAGTTAAACATACTGAAATTGTATTTTTCATTTTGTGTATTCTACTAAATATAGTTAATGTTATTATGGAAGAAGGATTATTTAGAGGATTTTTCTTAAAAGTTATAAACAATAAAAATAGTTTTTTAAAATCAAATATGATAGTTGCTTTATTATTTGGACTATGGCATTTCGTAATGCCATTACGATTATTTATAACAGGAGAGATGAATTTTATTTTTTTTATTGTAATGATGTTAGGATATATTGTACTTGCAGGAATTATGAGTATTAAATGGGGAATGCTGTATAAAATGACAGGTAGTTTATTTATAGGTATAGGTGATCATTTATTTAATAATATTATTGCTACAAATATGCTTCATATAGTATCTAATACAGGGGTAGATGAATTACAAATAGTTAGGATTTTAATAGTACAAATAATTTCATTTATGCTTATATGTTTGATTTATAAAAAGAGAAAAGAGTAAGTAAATAACAAATTACAATATATAAAGGAGATATACTTATATGAGTTTAACAATAAATATATATTATATAGGAAAAAATGGTAATGCAAAAAAATTTGCAAATGAAATGATTTCTACTGGTATTGTAGACATGATTAGAAATGAAGAAGGTATGGCAAATATGAGAAATTTAGGCGAGAATATGGCTTATTTATTAAAGAAAATAAAAGAATAGATCAGAACGAAAAATAGGTCTTATAGTTTGAGGAACAATATGAGGTATTCCCAATTACAAAATATAAAAAAGTAATTTAAATGCTTATGGATGGATAAGTGAAGATTATATAGGGATAATAAAAAAAGAGAAAAAAATCATTAATAAAATAGCAAAAGAAATACAAGAGGAAATGTTATAAATATATTGGGTTAAAAAATACCATCTATTAGTAAAAAAATCTTAAAACTAAAAAGTTTGAAAAATGATATTAGTTTGTTACTAATTGATAAAATCTCAAGGAAATTTATACAATTTAAAGCATATATATTTCTTTACAAGAAATTACTCAGAAACTTGAAATAAGCGAATTACAAAGTTTTGCTCATTTAGTGGACTTTTTAGGCTATATATGATATAATATCTATCGTAACCTAGAATAGAAAAGAGAATTATAAATATAATCTTGGAGGTGAAAAAATTTAATACAAAGAAGAATCAGTAAAATAGTAACCAATAAACAAAATCGTTATGGAGGTATAACTATGTTAGTACTTATTCTTTTGGTAATTATTGGTATCCTGTGCGTAGTGCTGTTTCTCCTCAACTGTCAGATCAAGAAAATGATCAATGAAGCAATCGAAAATGAAGATAAGTATAATGCAGAAAAAAGAGAGCTTCAGGATAAGCTTTATGACAGCGAGGCTGAAAATCGTGAGCTTGAGAGAACACTTGCTGAAGTGGAAGAAAGAGCTAAAAATGCTGAGATGCAACGAGACTTTCTGAAAAACAGCAAAACAATGTCCATGGCACCAGCTGGCTGGAATATGGTTCTGGCAGATCAGGAAAAGAAAGAAACTGAAGAAGAAAAATAGTGTATTAAATTCAGAAATTAGACTTGCCCTCGTTGAGGGCAAGTCTAATTTTTTAAATTCAAATTAAATATAACTCTTGAAAAAAGCCTGTAAATAGTATATAATAATGTAACATTTTGTATAATAGGAAGAAATTGCTCTTCCTATTATATATTTTTATGTTTAGCATAAATAATATAACTAATATATGAAAGGAAAATAAACATGAATTCTATTATAAAAACTGTACCAAATGTTAAAAAATTCAATGATTATTTGTTTGAAATAAGCAAAGGTACATCACCTATAATGTTATCAGGTTTAACAGATAGTGCCAAAGTACATATGGCATATTCAACAAAGTTTTATTCAGAAAAACCTATTTGTATAATTACTTATAATGAAATGCAAGCAAAAAAAATCATGAAAGATTTAGAATTTTTTGGAGAAAAAATTAAATTTTTCCCTAAAAGAGATGTTATAAGTTTCGATTATGTTGCTGAAAGTAAAGATATATTGTTTAAAAGAATATCAGTATTAAATAAACTTGTAAAAAATGACAAGAAAATAATAGTAACTACAATTGAAGCTGCAATGCAAAAGATGATAACAAAAGAGAGCCTTTACAAAAATGTTATGAAATTAAAAGTAGGAGATACTTTTGACTTAGAAGAATTAAAAGAAAAATTAGTTTTATTAGGTTATGAAAGATATGATTTAATTGAAGGAAAAGGTCAATTCAGTGTAAGAGGTGGCATTGTAGATATAGCTACTTCAGTAAATAGTGGTGTTAGAATTGAATTCTGGGGAGATGAAATCGATTCAATAAGAAAATTTAGTATTAGTACTCAAAGAACTGTACAAATGTTAGAAGAAATAGAAATTTTTCCATCTTTTGAATTTTTATTAGAAACAGATGTAGATACAGTATGTGAAAAAATTATGGATAAAGTATATCCAAATTCAGTAAAAGAAAAAGTTCAAGATGATGTATATCAAATAAAAAATGGAGAATTTCTAACAAAAATAGATAAATATTTTGATTGTTTTTATGAAAAAACAAATACGTTATTAGATTATTTGCAAGAAGATTGTATTATATTTTTAGATGAGATTTCTAAAATAAAAGCAAGAGCTGAAAATATCACTAAAGATAATTCAAATCTTATAAAAGATTTAGTTGGAAAAAATAAAATTGTTCCAGGAATCCTTACAGAAATGAAAGATTATTTTAAATTTTCTGAAAGTCTTGAAAATAAACAAGTAATTTACTTAGAGAAACAAGATGTTGGATTTGTGGACAAACAAAGTATGCATGCAAAAAGAAACGGATATAGCTTTAGCTATAGGGAGGTCAACTTTTTTCGTAGTTCAATGGATTTACTGTTTCAGGAACTACAAGAAGCAATTAATAGAGGAAAACAAACAGTAATTCTAGGCGGAAGCACGGAAAATTGTAGAAAATTATCTAATCTACTTTTGGAAAAGAATATACCAAATATATATACCGATTTTTTAGAAGATGATATAACTCTTGGTTGTGTAAACATCACACCAGGAGCTTTTTCTACGGGATTTGAATTTTATGATGCAAATCTTTTAGTAATATCAACTGATGAATTATTTGAAAGCAAACCACAAAAAAGAGCTAAAACTCCATCAGCTTTTAAAGAAGGCGAAAAGGTTGTATTTGCAGACTTAAAAGAAGGAGATTATATTGTTCATAGAACACATGGTATAGGTCAATTTATTGGTGTAAATACAATAAAAGCAGATGGAATAACTAAAGATTATATAAAATTAAAATATAAAGATGATGATGTTTTATATATTCCTACAAATTCTTTAGATAATATTAGAAAATATGTAGGACCAGAAAAAGTAGGTCCAAGATTAAATAGATTAGGCTCAAAAGAATGGCAAAAGACAAAGGAACGTGTAAAAAACAATTTAAGAGAAGTTGCAGAAAATCTTATAGAGTTATATGCCAAAAGACAGAAAATGATCGGATATTCATTTTCCAAAGATACACCATGGCAACAGGAATTTGAAGATAACTTTAAATATGTTGAAACTGATGATCAATTACGTTGTATAGAAGAAGTAAAAAAAGATATGGAAAAACCAAGACCTATGGATAGATTACTTTGTCGGAGATGTTGGTTACGGAAAAACAGAAGTTGCAATAAGGGCAGCGTTTAAATCAGTTATGGATCAAAAGCAAGTTGTATATCTAGTTCCAACTACTGTTCTTGCCACACAACAATATGAAGAATTTAAAACAAGAATGTCAGAATATCCAATTAGAATAGAGCTTTTGAATAGATTTAGAACTAAAAAAGAACAAGAAGAAACTTTAAAAAGAGTAGAATTAGGAGAAACAGATATTTTAGTTGGTACTCATAGAGTTTTAAGTAAAGATGTAAAATTTAAAGATTTAGGTCTTTTGATAATAGATGAAGAACATAGATTTGGAGTTAAATCAAAAGAGAAAATAAAAGAATTTAAAAATAGCATAGATGTTTTAACAATGACTGCCACTCCAATTCCTAGGACACTTCATATGTCAATAGTTGGTATGAGAGATATGTCAGTTATTTATGAGCCTCCACAAAATAGAAGACCAGTTCAAACTTATGTATTAGAATATGATCCAGAAGTAGTAAAAGAAGCAATTACGAGAGAGCTTGAAAGAGGTGGTCAAGTATTTTACTTATTTAATAATGTTGAAGGAATTGAAAAAAAGGCAATAGAAATAGATCAATTAGTAGAAGAGGCAAAAGTTGAATATGCTCATGGAAAAATGACTGGAAATCAACTTGAAAATATTATGCAAGATTTTGTTGATGGAAAATCAAATGTGCTTGTATGCACAACAATCTTAGAATCTGGAATTGATATACCAAATGCTAATACAATAATTGTTGAAAATGCTGATAGATTAGGATTAGCACAATTGTATCAAATAAGAGGTAGAGTTGGTCGTTCAGATAAACAGGCATATGCATATGTTACTTATAGAAGAGATAAGAATTTAACAGAAGTTGCAGATAAAAGATTAAAAGCAATAAAAGAATTTACTGAATTTGGATCAGGATTTAAAATTGCTATGAGAGATTTGGAAATTCGTGGAGCTGGTAGTTTGTTAGGCGAAATTCAGCATGGTCATATGGATCAAATAGGATATGATATGTACTGCGAACTTCTAAATCAAGTTGTTAAAGAAATTCAAGGTGAGGAAGTAATAGAAGAAGTTGATATACAAATAGATTTAGATGTTACAAGTTATATACCAGAAGATTACATTAAAAATTCAAGTCAAAAAATTGAAGTATATCAAAATATTGCTTTATGTAGAAATGAAGATGATATTCAAAATGTTACTGATGAAATTTTAGATAGATATGGTCAAATGAGTTACGAAGTTGAAAATTTACTTGATATTGCTAGAATAAAAATATTAGCAAGAGAAAAAAATATATTAAAAATTGCTCAAAAAAGAGAAAGTATTATATTTTATTTTGATAATGAAAAGTTCAATTTTGATATTGTAGATAAATTTATGAAGATTTATAGAAATAGAATTAAATTTTCACCATCTAAAGAACCATATATAACTTATAAGTTAGCTGATTTAAAAAAAGTTTTAGAAGAATGCAAAGAGTTTCTAGGGAGAATATAATGTTGCACCAGATATAATAAGTTCAAAGAAATTATATCGGAGCAAGGAAAATGAATATGAATTAATTATTTTTGCAGGAGTATCTAAAATCAACGAGATTCAACAAATCATAGATGTAATAAACGATATTAAAGAATGTTGTAAAAATATTCCATCAATTATAATCTATGATCCAAACGAATGTGTTTATAATTCGAAATTGATTGAATGCTATTCAATTCCAGTAGATGCTGATGAATTAAATTCAGCATTAGTAGATTGGTTTTTTGAGTATATGACAATGATATCATAATAAAATTGAATATTGTTTCTGGGCGGGATGGTAAATCCCGCTTTTTCTTCAAATGGAAAACCCCCAACACGCATAATAAATTGTGCTGGGGGGATATTTTTTATTACCGATTGAAAAGTATTCTTAAAGTGTAAGTTCCATCAAATCCAACAATACGAATTGAATCGTGTTTTTTTATAGAAGGATTGATTATAGCTTGCAGTATTTCGAGTTCATCATAAGTAAAGTGATATCGACCACTGATAGAGTAGAAAAAGCAGAAATCATCATTAGAAATATCAAAGCCAATAATATTTACTCCAAAATCTATCATCTTAAAAAAGAATTCTGAAGTTATATCATAATATTTCATGTTAATGGTCATGACTTTTGTATTGGCATTATATTTTATGAGATTGCTTTCATATGGCAACTCTATTTGAGAACTCCAAAATACAATATTTTTTATTTGCATAAGTTGTTCGTTAGTTGGTAAGTTACTGGCTTTTGAGTTTGCTTTAAAACTAATTTTTAAAGTATCATTTTCAAAAGACACAGTACTATTGCAGAGTGGACTGTTTTTTAAATAATGGTTAATCCGCTCTACTGCAAACTCAACATAATTTACATTTTGAAATTCAACCGTGTTCATAAAAACCTCCTCTTTTGAGACTGATTGTAAGTAAACATAAATATTATAGCATGGTAATACAACAAAATAAAGCTTTTTTGATAAATTTACATAATTTGTATTGAAAAATTGAATAAAAAATATTAAAATATTATATAATATTTATAATAAATTTAAGAAAGAGTGAAATTATGACTATAACAAGTAAAGATAATGAAACAATAAAACATATAAAAAAACTTAAAGAAAAGAAGTATAGAGAAGAATATGGAGAGTTTATAGTAGAAGGCATAAAGATGATAGAAGAGGCACTTAGTGAAGGTGTAAAAATAAAATCTGTTATAATTTGTGAAGACTGCAAAACTCAAGGTTGTATTCCAAATGAATTAATGTATGAGATTGCAAAGTTAAATTGTATTTATGTTGCAGAAAAAATATTTAATACTATAACTGATGTAATAAATCCACAAGGAATAATGGCAGTTATAGAAAAGCCACAAAGTCAAGAGAAAACTATAAATTATTCTGAAAATGTTTCATTACTATTAGATAATATTCAAGATCCAGGAAATATGGGAACAATTTTAAGAACAGCAGATAGCCTAAACATGAAACAAATAATTGTTTCTAAAGGAACAGCAGATATATATAATTTAAAAGTTGTTAGATCTACTATGGGAGCTATTTTTAGAGTAAGAGTTATTGAGGTAGATGACTTATCTAAAACAATTAAAGAAATGAAAAAGCATAAAATAAAAGTTTATGCAACAGATTTAAGAACAGATAAAAGTATTTATAGTGTTGATTATTCAAAATCAGCAATTGTAATAGGTAATGAAGCAAATGGAGTATCAAGTAAAGTTTTAAATGAATCAACTGAAAGAATAAAAATACCAATGATAGGAAAAACAGAAAGCTTAAATGCAGCAGTTGCAACAAGTGTGATTTTATATGAAGCATTTAGAAGTAATGGAATTATTAAATAACAAAAGTCCCTATTTGTATAGGGACTTTTTATTCATCTATTAATAATTCTAAAAGTTTTGGATAAATTTCAGTTGCTTTATTATTCCAGTTTTCAACTATTTTTTTTGCTTGTTCACCAGAACCAGCATGAGCCTGCAAATCAAATATTGTAATATTATTTTCAACAATTTTACATCTTATAGAAAATTCTCTTTCTGAAATTGGTGTATATTCAGCAGAAATAGAGAATTTATCTTTTATTGTATCTAAATTCTTTTTAAATTTGCTATCAACTTCTAATTTTAAAATCCCAGGAATAATATCTATTGTAAGATCTATTGCATTTTTTCCATCTTCTGTTATTTCATAAATATCTTTATCTTCTTTTTTATAAGTATAAATATAATTGTCTTCTAATAAGTCTAGTAAAAATTGTTGAAAGTAAAAGTAGTTCATATCTACAATTGATGTTACTAATTCTAATAATTCATTATGAGAGATAGGTTTGCCGACTTTACTTAAAATATAAAGCAAAAGGATTTTACTTTCAGCTAATTGTTGGTCATCTGAATTAAGCTTCATAGTGACTACCCCCTTATTCTTCCATAGCCTTATTATATCACAGAAAATCAAAAAGTAAATAAAATTATTGCTCAAGATAAATAAACTGTGATAAAATATTACAAAAGTAAGGGAGGTTATTAAAATGCAAAATGAATTAAAATGGAATTTAACAGAAATTTTTGAAAATGATGAAGCCTTAGAAAAATCAATAAATGAATTATATTTATGCTTAAATAAAATAAAAGAATATAAAGGAAAATTAAATAGTGGAGTAGATGAAATTTTTAATTGTTATAAAAATTTGGAAAAAGCTTTAGAGCTACATGAAAGAATTTATGCATATGCAATGCTTAAATATCATCAAGATATGTCAAATCAAGAGAGTATAAAACTATATAAAAGGATTGAAGCACTTACAACAGAGTTTTCAGAAGCGGAGAGTTTTATTTCACCAGAAGTTAGTAAAATATCAGATGAAAGATTAGAAGAATATTTAAAAGATGACAGAATGAAGGAATATGAAAAAACAATCAGAGATATTATGAAAGAGAAAAAGCATATTTTATCTGAAGAATTAGAACAAGTTTTAGCTAAATATTCAGAAGTTTTTTCTAGTTCAGAAAATGCTTATGATATTTTTACAAATACAGAATTTGAGTTTTCTCCAATAATTGATAAAGATGGAAATAAATTACCAATGAATTCTGCTATTTTTTCAAATTATTTAATGAGTAAAGATGAAGATATTAGGAAGCAAGCTTTTGGATCAATGTATTCACTATATAAAAAACATATAAACACAATTACTGAATTATATTTAACAAGGGTAAAAACAAGAATTATATCAAGTAAAATTAGAAATTACAAATCATCATTAGAAGCTGCAACAAATCATGATGATTCAAATCCTAAAGTGTATGAAACATTATTAAAAGAAGTAAATAAAAATTTGTATTTGAATCATGAGTATATAGATTTAAAAGCAAAACTTTTAGGTAAAGAAAAAGTTCATATGTATGATGTGTATGTAAATACACTAGATGTAGAAAATAAGAAAATCGAATATGAAGATGCAAAACAAACAGTATTAGATGCATTAAACATTATGGGAGATGAATATATTACAGTGCTAAAACATGCTTTTGCAAATAATTGGTTAGATGTATATACAAAAGAAAATAAAATGAGTGGTGCATATAGTATGGGAGTTCATTCAGTACATCCATTTGTTTTATTAAACTATATAAATTCTTCAAGAGATGTATCAACAATTGCACATGAACTTGGACATTCAATGCATAGTTATTATGCAAGTAATAACCAAAATATTATTAATGCAAATTATACAATAATGGTAGCTGAAGTTGCTTCAACAGTAAATGAAATATTACTTGCAAATTATTTAATAAATAAAGAAACAGATAATAAGAAAAAAGCGGCTTTAATAAATGAACAACTAGATATGATAAGAGCAACATTAATAAGACAAGCAATGTTTGCAGAATTTGAAAAAGATGTACATTCAAAAATCGAAAATGGTGAAAGCTTGACATCAGATATATTAAATAACATATATTATAAACTTGTAAAGAAATATTTTGGAGATTCATGTATTATTGATGAAGAAATAAAATATGAATGGGCAAGAATACCACATTTTTATAGATGTTTTTATGTATATAAATATTCAACTGGAATTACATCAGCAATAGTTATTGCAAGTAAAATTCTATCAGGAGAACAAGAATATGTAAAAAAATATATAAATATGTTAAGTCAAGGTGGTGCTAAAGATTCATTATCACTTCTTAGAATGGTTGATGTAGACTTAGAAAAGGAAGAAACTTATGAAGAAGCATTTGAATATTTCAAAAAGAATTTAAAAGAATTAAAAAAACTAATAGGAAACTAAACTTTCACACAAAAGACATAATAATGTTATATAAAGAAGATATCGATAAAACAAGCTAAAAGTATTGGAGGTAGCTTATGGGAGATTTAAGCATATTAGTAGTAGATGATGAATCAAGAATGAGAAAATTAATTAAAGACTTCTTAATGAAAAAAAATTATAATATATTAGAAGCAGAAGATGGTGAAGTTGCACTAAAAGTTTATGAAGAAAATAAGGAAAAAATAAATTTAATTTTATTAGATGTAATGATGCCCAAACTTGATGGTTGGTCTGTACTTCGTCAAATTCGTCAAGAAAACAAAAATCTTCCAATAGTCATGCTTACAGCAAGAAGCGAAGAACAAGATGAATTGTTTGGATTTGAACTTGGAGTTGATGAATATATCACAAAACCATTTAGTCCCAAAATATTAGTTGCAAGAGTAGAAGCAATTTTAAAAAGAAGTAGACCAGAAACAAAAGATCAAAAAAGCTATGATGGAATTGTTATTGATAATGAAGGTAGAACTGTAAGTGTTGACGGAAAACAAATAGAATTTAGTTTTAGAGAATATGAATTATTAAAATATCTATTGGACAATGAAAATATTGCTTTGTCAAGAGATAAAATCTTAAATACAGTTTGGAATTATGATTACTATGGAGATTCAAGAACAATAGATAGTCATATAAAAAAGATTAGACATAAATTAGGAAAAAAAGGGAAGCATATTCAAACTATTAGAGGAATAGGATATAAATTTGAAATAAAATAAAATCATAAAACGGACATTCAAATCATAATAGAAAATGTCCGTTTTTATAAATTATTAATATGGAGAAAATATATGAAAAAGAATTTTTGGAAATCTGTACGTGTAAAATTGTTTCTTACATTATGTGTTGTAATAGGAATGATAATTGCATTTTTCATTATAATCAATAATGCAGTTTTAGAATCTGTGTATTATTATTCTAAGAAAAATGCCTCTTTAAGTGTATATGATTTTATAAATAGTAATCTTCCTAAAGTGATGAATGAAGAGGCACAAAATGTTTATAATATAGAACTTGAGAAAATGGAAGTTAATAATAATTTTGAATTTTTAATTTTAAATGATGAAGAAATAGTAT
>CAORJJ010000005.1:24770-41199 GCA_948517135.1 uncultured Clostridia bacterium
TCTACTAATAAAAATTATATATCTGATTTTGGAAATATAAATGAAGTAAAATATGAAGTAAAATATAATATTTTTAATAAATCTGATATATTATATTCACATGATAATGTTAGTATAAGAAAAATAAAAAGTAAGAGAACAGGACTTCCATATGTTTTATTAAAAGGAATACTTGACAATAAAAATCAAATTTATATAAGAATGCCAATAACTCCAGTAGAGCAGAGTGTTGGAGTTTCTAATAAATTTATTTATATTATTGGAGTTGCAGCGATTGTGTTTGGTGGTATAGCAATTACTGTTGTTACTCAGAGATTTACAAAACCAATTGAAGAACTTAATGATATTGCAAATGAAATGAGTAAATTAAACTTTAAAAGAAAGTATCGTATAAATGATAGTGAAGATGAGATAGATGAGCTTGGAAAAAGCATAAATACACTTTCTGATAAATTAGAGGAAACAATAAATCAATTAAAAATTAATAATTCAGAACTTGAAAGAGATATTGAGGAAAAATCTAAAATTGATGAAATGAGAAAACAATTTATTTCAGATGTTTCACATGAATTAAAAACTCCTATTGCTTTGATACAAGGATATGCAGAAGGATTAGTGGATAATGTAATTTCAGATGAGGAAAATAAACAATTTTATGCAGAAGTAATTTTAGACGAAGCAAATAAAATGGATAAATTAGTAAAAAGATTACTAGAGCTTATGAAACTAGAATATGAAGATAGAAAATTCAATGATGCTAAATTTGATATTGTTGAATTAATAAATGATGTTGTAAAAAATTCAAAAGTAGTTCTAGAGGAAAAAAATATTAAAGTAGAATTTAAAGAGGAAAATCCTATATATATTTATGCAGATGATTTTTATATAGAACAAGTTGTTAGCAACTATTTTACAAATGCAATAAAAAATGTTTTAGAAGTAAATCGGAAGTAAGAAAATAAAAATATCAATAAAAAATAGTAAAGAAGAAGGAAAACTAAGAGTTTGTGTATTTAATACAGGTAGAAATATAGATCAAGAAAACTTAATTAGAATTTGGACTAGATTTTATAAAGTAGATGAATCTAGAGATCGTTCAAAAGGTGGAACCGGAATAGGTCTTGCGCTTGTAAAAGCAATTATGGCTAAATATAATTGTAATTATGGAGTAACTAATAAAAAAGATGGAGTAGAATTTTATTTTGAAATTCCAAAATCAAAATAAATTATTATATTTTAAATGAAAATCGGCATTCTCAAATTTATTTTGAGGGTGCTGTTTTCTTAAAAAATTTACTAATTAAATAAAATTTTCAAAAAACTATTTACAAAACTAAAAAAACATAGTATTATAATTCAAATTTATTTCAATAAATTTAATTCTAAATAGTCATTTCTGACTAAAAAAATCAATTTTCAAAAATTTAATATGAAAAGAGGTGAGGGTTTGTTTTTAATATAAAATCTTTAACTATTTTTTGTACAATAATTTTAATTTTCTGCATAGGAAACAAAAGTATTTTACATGAAAATAGTAACTATACAAATGAAACATATAATATTTCTAATGAAATTACTATTGAAGAGAATAATGAATGGAAATTGGAAATACCAAAAATTGATTTAGTTGCTAATGTTTCAGAAGGAACATCAAGTGAAGTTTTAAATCAATATATTGGTCATTTTGAAGAAACTCAAAAACAAAATGGAAATATAGTACTTGCGGCACATAATAGAGGATATGATGTAAATTACTTTCAAAGATTAAAAGAATTAGAAATTGGAGATATAGTCTTTTATACATATTTAGGCAATAAAAGAAAATATGTTGTAAATGAGAAAAATATTATAAAAGATACAGATGTAAATATTTTAGAAAATACGAAAGATAATAGAATAACATTAATTACATGTGTAGAAAATATGCCAGAATTACGACGATGTATTAAGGCAATAGAAGTAAATTAAGAAGGGAGAAAGGGTATGTAAATACTCTTAAATAAAATATGAGAAAAATAGTAATATTAAGCTTAATATTAATTTTGATATTAAGTGCATTTTATAATTGTTTTGCATTTGAAATTGGAAAAAAAGATATAGTTTCAATTGGATCATGTGAGACTTACTTTAAATACAAAGGAAAACCAAATCATGTTGAGTTCGTAATATATGAAAATAATGGAAAACAGTATCCAGCCTATTGTTTAAATCCAGAACTTAATGGTATAGGGACTGGAGGAGTTGGAAATTATAGTGTAAATGTGTATGAAAAATTAAAAAATGTCAATGCTTGGAGAGCAATTGTAAACGGATTTCCATATAAAACACTTGCAGAATTAGGAGTACAAAGTAAAGAAGAAGCATTTACAGCTACAAAAGCTGCTGTTTACACAATGATGTTTAATAGAAACACAAATGATTATGAACCATTAGATTCAGAAGGTGCACAAAGAGCATATAATGCATATTTAAAAATAGTAAATGATGCCAGAAATTGTATAGAACCATTTGAAGAAAATATTCAAATATCAATATCAGCAGATACAGATTATTGGATGGTAGATAATGAAGATAAAGAATTTGCAAGTAAAATATATACACTAAATACTAAAATAAGTTCAGGAAAATATGCAATTCAATTAGAAGGAAATCTAGCAGAAGGTTTAAAATTAACAGATATTAACAATATTGAAAAAAATGAATTTGAAATAGGAGAAAAATTTAAAATAAGTATTCCAATTGAAAATTTAATAAATACTGGTAATTTTACAATAAATGCAGAAACTACAATTGAATCTAAGCCTATATTATATGGCAAAACAACAATTGAAGGAACACAAGATTATGCAATATCAGGTTATATGTATGAAGATTCAAAAGATGTGTATAAAGAAAGTTACATAGAAAACAAAACGAAATTAATAATAGTAAAAAAGGAATATGGTACAGAAAATCGTTTATCAGGTGTAAAATTTAATATTTTTGATGAAAATAAAAATATTGTAAAAGAAAATTTAATAACAGATAAAAATGGTGAAATCATAGTGGAAAAAATGATTCCAGGAAAATATTATATATCAGAAGTTGAAACATTAAGTGGCTATAATTTATATCCAGAATTAATTGAAGTAGAAATAGATTTTAATGAAGAATTTACAATAGTAGTAAATAATTCTAAAACAGAGATTACCAAGATTGATAAAGTGGAAGAAAAAACAGAAGTTACATCACAATACACAGAATCTGTATATAATGTGGAAAACAATAATACTATAAGAAAACTTCCTATTACAGGTTTTTAAAATAAAACAAGCCAAGTATTAAAATACTTGGCTTTATTCTACAATATTAAATTCCTAATATTTGTTCTGCTCGTATTATATCTTCTTGAGATGGAGGTACAACATTTTCTAATTCATATTTATCACCAAGCTCATCCCACTTAAATTTTCCTAAATTATGATAAGGCAATATTTCCACTTTTTCAACATTTGACAAACTATTTATAAAAGCTTTTAGTTTTTGTAAATCAAATTTATCATCAGTATATCCTGGAACTAAAACTTGTCTAATCCAAATAGGAATATTTATATTATTTAGATATTTTGCAAATTCTAAATTGTTTTTATTTGAAAAACCAGTTAAATTTATAGCTTTTTCATCTTCAATATGCTTAATATCTAATAATACTAGGTCTGTATATTTTAATAATTCTTTTATTGATGGTGATAATGGAATACTACCAGCAGAATCAAGAGCAGTATGAATTCCCAACTCTTTTAATTTTTTGAAAAGCTCAGTTACAAATTCTGCTTGTAATAAAGGTTCTCCACCAGAAACTGTAACACCACCACCAGAATTTTCAATATATGTTCTATAATTTTGAATTTCTTTAACTAATTCATCAATAGTAATTTTTTTTCCAGCATTAACTTTCCAAGTATCTCTATTATGACAATATTTACATTTTAGAGTACAACCTTGCATAAATATTACAAATCTAATGCCAGGACCATCTACTGTACCAAATGATTCGATTGAATGAATGTGACCTATCATATTTTTTCTCCATTTTTACTATATTTTCATTATTATACAATACAATTATAGAAAAGGGAAGTCCAAAAGGGCTTCCCAAACAAAATTAAATTCTCTCATGAATTGTTCTATTTATAACATCTAATTGTTGTTCTCTAGTTAATTTTACAAAATTAACAGCATATCCAGAAACTCTTATTGTTAGTTGTGGATATTTTTCAGGATGTTCCATAGCATCTTCAAGTAAAGCTCTATCAAATACGTTTATATTAATATGGTGACTAAATTTTGCAAAGTAACCATCTAATAATGAGGTTAAGTTTGCTACTCTAGCTTTATGATCATGTCCTAATGCACTAGGAACTAGTGCAAATGTATATGAAATACCATCTTCAGCATATTTATATGGTAATTTAGTCATTGTATTTAATACTGCTAATGCGCCATTTGTATCTCTTCCATGAATTGGGTTTGCACCAGGACCAAATGGAGCACCTGCTTCTCTACCATCAGGTGTTTTTCCAGTTGCTTTACCATAAACAACATTTGAAGTAATAGTTAAGATTGACATTGTTGGTTTTGAATGTCTATAAGTTGGTTGTTGTTTTAATTTATTCATAAACATTTTTACTATTTCAACTGCAATATTATCAACTCTATCATCATCATTACCATATTTTGGAAATTCTCCTTCAACTTGGTAGTCAACAGCTAACCCAGTTTCATCTCTAATAACTTTTACTTTAGCATATTTCATAGCAGAGAATGAATCTGCAACTATTGATAAACCAGCAATACCACAAGCCATAGTTCTTAAAATTTCTCTATCATGTAAAGCCATTTCTAATTTTTCATAGCAATATTTATCATGCATGTAATGAATGATATTTAAAGCATTTATATAAACTCTAGCAACCCAATCGCACATTTTATCAAATTTTTCCCAAACTTCATCATAATCTAAATATTCAGAAGTTACTGGTTGCATTTTATCTGTAACTTGTTTTCCAGATTTTTCATCTCTACCACCATTAATAGCATATAATAATGTTTTAGCTAAGTTTGCTCTTGCTCCAAAGAATTGCATTTGTTTACCAATTCTCATTGCAGAAACACAGCAAGCGATTCCATAATCGTCACCCCAATATTCTCTCATTAAATCATCGTTTTCATATTGGATTGAACTTGTTTTTATAGAAAGACTAGTACAATAATCTTTAAATCCTTTTGGTAATCTTGTAGACCATAAAACAGTTAAATTTGGCTCTGGAGCAGGGCCTAATGTTTCTAATGTGTGTAAAACTCTAAAAGAGTTTTTTGTAACTAATGTTCTACCATCTATTCCCATACCACCAATGCTTTCAGTAACCCAAACTGGATCTCCACTAAATAATTCATCATATTCTGGTGTTCTTAAAAATCTTACCATTCTTAATTTCATAACAAAATGATCCATAATTTCTTGAGCTGTTTCTTCAGTTAATACTCCATTTTTTATATCTCTTTCAAAGTAGATATCTAAGAATGTTGCTGTTCTACCTAAACTCATTGCAGCACCATTTTGTTCTTTAATAGCGCCTAAATATCCAAAGTAAGTCCATTGAACTGCTTCTTTAGCATTAGTTGCTGGCTTAGATATATCAAATCCATATTTTTCAGCCATTACTTTTAATTCTTGTAATGCTAAAATTTGATCATTATGTTCTTCTCTTTCTTTTATTATTTCTTCTGTTATATTAGAATTAATAAGTCTTGTAAAATCTTTTTTCTTTTCCTCTATTAAGAAATCTATACCATATAAGGCAACTCTTCGATAGTCACCAATAATTCTTCCACGACCATAACCATCTGGTAATCCAGTAATTAGGTGAGAGCTTCTTGCTGCTCTAATTTCAGGAGTATATGCTGTAAATACACCATCGTTATGTGTTCTTCTATAATTATGATAAATATCTTCTAATTTGTCAGATACTTTTCTATCATAAGCTTCACAAGATTTTTCTACAATTCTTATACCACCATTTGGCATAATTGCTCTTTTTAATGGTGCATCAGTTTGAAGACCAACAATTTCTTCTATATCTTTATTAATATATCCAGCTTCATGACTTGAAATTGTTGAAGCAATGTCATCAGAAATATCTAAAACGCCACCAGCTTCTCTTTCTTTTTTATACAATTCTAACACTTCATTCCAAAGAGTTTTTGTTTTTTCTGTTGCTTCACTTAAGAATGAACAATCACCTTCATATGGTGTGTAGTTTTTTTGTATGAAATCTCTAACATTTACTTCGTTTTCCCATGATCCATTTTTAAAACCATTCCATTGTTCAAATTTCATAAATTCCTCCTTTTATATTTAAAGTTTAACCTGTAAATAATTTTTTATTCTAAATATATTTTCACATTTCCAATATCGAATTTTAACATAATAGTACAAAAATTTCAATATAGAAAAATGAAAATAATTCTTAAAAAATTTGTAATGCTTGATAAAATAAGAAAAAATGTTTTAATAATAATATAATTGACAGTAAAAAAATTAAATTATATAATTATTTCATAAAATATAATATGAAGAGGGAACAAAAATGAAAATAATATTAGCATCACAATCACAAAGAAGAGCTGCAATTCTTGAACTTGCAAAAATTGATTTTGAAGTAATACCAAGTAGTTATGAAGAAAAAATGTTAGAGAGTTTAAATATAGAAGAACAATCAAAAGAGCTAGCATATGGTAAAGCTTTAGATGTATTTAATAACACACAAGGCGATAGAGCAATTATTGGTTCTGATACAATAGTTGTAAAAAATAATAAAATATATGGAAAGCCTAAAGATAGAGTAGAAGCAATAATGATGTTAAGAGAATTACAGGACGATAGGCATTATGTTTATACAAGTATATCTATATTAATTGAAAAGCAAGGTAAATATCAAGAATATAAGGAAGTAATAAAAACAGAAATAACTGTTGATCCAATTTCTGATGTTGAGATAATAGAATATGTTGATTCAGAAGAGCCATATGATAAAGCTGGAGCATATGCTATACAAAGTTGTTTTGCTAAATATATTAGTAATATAAAAGGAAATTATATGAGTGTTGTTGGCTTACCAATAGATAGAGTATATTCTATATTAAAAGAAAATGAAATTATATAAAATAAAAAAGTAGATTTGTTTTAGTTACAAATCTACTTTTATTTTAATTTCCACCCATTTTTGAAAAAACATTATATTGAAGAGCCTTTTTTACTAGTTGCCATTCTTCAGCAGGAATATCTGAAACATAGACAGCCTTTGTTGTTATTTTTATAATTTCTAATATATCTAAATTTGCATATCTACTATTTTTTTCAAAAATATCATCATTATTGTTTACTGCTATGTAGTTTTTATTATTTTCTTTGCAAGTAAAAGAAAATATTACATCTATATCTAATTTTTCACCTTTTGAATTTACTACTTTTGATTTATTCATTTATAGTCTCCTATGTTAATTTAATGGTTTTAAAGTTTGGAAAAATGGATTTGATAATAAATCATTATCTGAAATCTTATCTTTATTATGATCCACAGGTACTTGTTTCTCAGGCTGTGGCACACTTTTTGATTCATTATATATTCCTAATATTTTTCTCATTTTTTCAATAGATAAAAGATGAGCATTATGCAAAACAACATAATTTTTATCTGGAATATAATTAAAATTTCCAACTTGAATCAATGTATCTGAATTCCTATAAATCTCTAACATTTTTGATTGTAAAAGTGAAGTATTATAAAATGCTTTTAAAATATCTAAGTCTTGTTTCATAAGTACAAGAGATCCTTCACAGGGGAACACAACTTTCATTAAATTCACCATCCTTAGTATAATATAAAATATATTATCAATAATAAAAAATTTTTTCAATATATTTTTTGTAGATTGTAAAATTATATGTTATAATATTTCAAAAATAGTAAGAAGAAGGAATGTATATGAAATTAAATATTGTATTAGTTGAACCAGAAATACCACAAAATACTGGAAATATAGCTAGAACTTGTGCAGCTCTTGGTGCAAAGTTACATTTAGTTTATCCTCTTGGTTTTTCAATTTCTGAAAAACAAGTAAAAAGAGCTGGACTTGATTATTGGGATAAATTAGAAATAGAAGAGCATATTAGTTTTTCCAGTTTTTTAGAAAAATATAATCCAGAAAAAACGAATATGTTTTTTGTAACAACCAAAGGAAAACATGTATATTCAGAACCAGATTATAAAAGTTATAATGAAATATTTTTATTATTTGGAAAAGAAACAAAAGGATTGCCAGAAGATATATTACAACAATATATAGACAAAACAATTAGAATTCCAATGAGGGAAGGATTGCGTTCATTAAATCTATCTAATTCAGTAGCAATTGTTGCATATGATGTAGAAAGGCAATGCGATTTTAATAATTTACAAGAAATAAGTAATTATTTTGATATATAAAAGCTTGGATAAAATTGTAAAATGTAGTATAATTATAATATAGTAAAAATAATTAGATGGGGGAAAGAAATGAAGCAATTTGTTATAACAATGATTACAGTAATAGTATTAATATCATTTATGTTTATTTTATCAGGTTGTAAATTAGAGATAGAGGCAACCGATAATACTGTATCAGCTTCAGTTGATGGAGATACAACAGAAAAAGTTGATAATATTATTGATTGGATTAAAGAAAGATTAAGTAGACTATTTGATACAGATAAAGAAGAACAACAAAATGTTTAATTAATAAATTTTAAGGAGATATTTATGAAAAAAATAATTTATGTTTTTGTGGTAACATTAATGTTATTATTAGTTTTATTTTGCTTTTCAGGTTGTAGTACAAAAAGTAAGAATGAAGTGAATTTAAAGAAATCTAGTAAAGCATCTAATACAAGTAAAACAAATGAAGTAGAAAAAAATGTTTCAAATGTGGATTATAAAGCAAATGCAGAAAAGCAAATGGCAGAACCTAATAAAGGAGATACAGTTGCAGTAATTCATGTTAAAAATTATGGAGATATAAAAGTTAAGTTTTTTGCAGATGTAGCACCTAAAGCAGTTGAAAACTTTGTAACTCATGCAAAAGATGGATATTACAATGGATTAAAGTTTCACAGAGTAATGGAAGAATTTATGATTCAAGGTGGTGATCCTAAAGGTGATGGAACTGGAGGAGAAAGCATTTGGGGAAATGGATTTGGAACAGAATTAGATGAAAGTTTAGTTCCATTTAGAGGTGCACTATGTATGGCAATGTCAAATTTACCTAATAGTATAGGAAGTCAATTTTTTATAGTTCAAGCCAATTATTCAGAACAAATGGAAGAATATATGAAAATTGGAGGATATCCAGAAGGTTTACTTGAACAATATAAAAATTATGGTGGATATTTAAGTCTTTATAATAACTATACAGTATTTGGACAAGTATATGAAGGAATTGAAACCGTAGATAAGATAGTAAAAGTTGAAAAAACAATGTCTTCTATGGGTGAAGAAAGTGTACCAGCACAAGATATTATTATAGAAAGTATTGAAGTTCTAACATATTAAGTAAAAGATGAAGTGAATTTTTATTCACTTCATCTTATTTGACATAATATTGGATTTAAACTATAATATTATAGTAAATTTATTAAGGAGATTGGATAATGTATAGTGAATTTGGTATAAGTGAAAAAATAGTTGATATAGCAAATGAAGTTGAAAAAGAATTAGAGTCAATTTTTAAAGAATATGAAGAAAATTGTATGAAATCTAGTATAAAAGTTCTAAAAGCCTTCCAAGATAATAAAGTATCTACTACTGATTTTAATGAAATTACAGGATATGGATATTATGATGGAGGAAGAGAAAAATTAGAAAAAATTTATTCTCAAATTTTTGGAGCAGAAGATGCTTTAGTTAGACCACAAATAATGTCTGGAACACATGCATTAACTATTACCTTATTTGGACTATTAAAATATGGTGATACAATGATAAGTATTTCAGGAGAACCTTATGATACATTAAAAAGTGTTATAGGACTTACAGGAGATAGTGAAAATTCTTTAATTAAACATGGAATAAAATATGAGCAAATAGAACTTATAAATAACGATTTTGATTATGATGCTATTGAAGAGAGAATTAAAAAAGGAAACATAAAACTAATTGAAATTCAACGTTCAAGAGGATATTCTCAAAGAAAGAGTTTGAATATAGATAAAATAGAAAAAGTAATATCAAAAATAAGAGAAATTGATAAAAATATAATTATTATGGTGGATAATTGCTATGGAGAATTTGTTGAAGAAAAAGAACCAACACAAGTTGGAGCAGATATTTTTGTAAGTTCATTAATGAAAAATTTAGGTGCTGGAATTGCAACAAGTGGTGGATATGTTGTTGGAAGAAAAGATTTAATTCATCAAGTATCAGAGAGATTGACAGCACCCTGTGTTGGAAAAGATTTAGGAGCAAATTTCAATCAGATGCTTTCATATTATAAAGGAATTTTTATGGCACCAACTGTTGTAAAATCAGTATTAAAAACAATGACTTTTGCAAGTAGAATGCTAGAAAAATTTGGATTTGATGGAGTTAGTCCTAAATATAATGAAAAAAGAGCAGATATTATTCAAACAATAGAATTAAAAACAGAAGAAAAGTTAGTAAAATTTTGCCAAGGTGTTCAAAAGGGTTCTCCAATAGAATCATATGTAATACCAGTTCCTGATGATATGCCAGGATATGAGCATAAAGAAATTATGGCTGGTGGAAGTTTTACTCCTGGAGCAACAATTGAACTTAGTTGTGATGGACCAATTTGTGCTCCATATACAGCGTATATGCAAGGTGGATTAACATATGATTATGGAAAAATTGGAATAATGATGGCGATAGAGAATATGTTAAATGAAGAAAAATAAAATGTAGTTTATATTTGAAGTAACTGAAGTTTTATGACTTCAGTTTTTTATTTAGTAAAGTTTTGTATTTTATAATTATCATATCGTCCACTTTTGTAAAATATTAATTATTTATTAAATTAAGTTTGACAAAAAAAGAGATTAAGAATAAAATTATAATGATAAAATATTGTATAAGGAAAATTATTTTTTATACAATAAAACAATGTAATAAAATTGTAACAAAAACTATGGAATTAACTGAAAAAGTTGATAAATTTAATGATTTTAGGTTGATATTTTCTCTAATATATTGTATTATAATATATGTAGAATATTAAAGAATAATAACCTAAAGGAGGTTTTTAATAAAAATGTTAAAGAAAGTATCAATGATTGCAATAATATTTGTAATATTAATTGGAATAATGCACATATATACAATATCTTATGCAGTTACGGGAGAAGAAGTTTTAAACTCAACACAAGCAACAGAATTAGTAAATATAAAAGAAAGTGCAAAAAGTAGTCTTAGTGAATATATCGAGAAATATGGCTCTACTCCATATGGAGTAGCTGCATATATACTAAACGGAGTAAGAATTTATAGTATACCACTATGCTTTGTTGGAATTGCGATAGGTTCGGTATATCAATATGTTATAGGTATAAGAAAATTAGATGTTAGAGATAGAGGATTTATGCTTATAATAACATTTGTTACTATATTATTGATATGCCAGGTATTACCATTAATTTTTGCTGTTGTAGTAAATGGTTGGAGGGGTTAAACGAATGAAAGTTTTATTTGCGGTTAGTAATGAAAAGGTATCAGAAAATATAATTAAGAGATATCAAAAAGAATATAAAGAAATTCTTTCTTTTAAAAATGTTTATTACTTTGACGCAATATTAAAAGAGATACAAAAGGATAAAAGCTATGATAGAATAGTTATAAGTGAAGATTTGGAACCATTTTCAAATAATAATTATGATGCAATAGATAAATTTATCTTTGATAAGCTTGATAATATTAGCGATGAGGCACAAGACATTGATGGAAATGATACTGCTATTGTTTTAATTTGTTCAGATAGACGTACAAAAGGTAGTTCATTTTTAGTTAAAATATTTGGTATTGGTATCTATAATGCGTTATTAGGTACTGAAAGAAGTATGGAACAAGTTTGTAAGTTAATAAATAAGCCTAGAGTAAAAAAAGAAGCTAAAATGTATTATAAAATAGATTCTGATGATGTAAATTATTCAAAAGAAAATGATAAAGAAGTTAGTGAATTAGAAATACAAAATATTAATACACACTTTAAAAAGTTAGGAAAAAATACAGATAAATTTGCAGAGAGTTTTGCTAATATTGCATCACAATATACAGATGATCAATTAAGAATTATTGTAAATTGCTTACCTATAAATGTAAAAGCAGTGTTAGAAGAAGATAGCCCTAAATATCAGGAATTAATGGCAGCTGGTGGAGCTATTCAAAAAGTTAATAGAGATTCTCTAAAAGCAAAAGATGCTCAAAAAACTACTGGTATAAAAATAGATATAATAGAAAGTAAAATGAATGAAAATAAAATGTCTGGGCCAATTGTAATTCCAGCATCAGTTAGAACTTCAAAAAATAAAACACCACAGCCAGTAAGACCAACAGGAAATAATTTAGAAGTTCCACAAAATTCAGATTCATCTAGAAATAAAACTATTGTTAAGAAGAAAAATTCAGAACAATTAGCAAGAAGTGAGCAACAAGTAACAAAACCACAAAAAGCAAATAATGTTCAAGCTGCAAAAATAGAATCAGCCAAAGCACAAGCAACAGAAGATACAAAAATTGTAAAGAAAAAAGTTGTTATGCCTGATGGTTCAGTTGTTATAAAAAAAGTAAGAGTGAAAGTAGCTCCTGAAAAAGTTGAAAATAAGAAAGTGGAGGTAAAAGAAGAAAAGGCACCACAAGAAACTAAAACAGAAAAAAAAGTTAGACCTTCTATTCCTCCAGTATATGAAAATAATAAAAAGAAATTAAAAGAACAAAAGAAACAAGAGGAAGAAGAAGAATTTCTACTACCAATGGATGATGAAGTTCAAGAAATATCTATGCCAGGATTAGACGATGACTTTGAAGATGAAATACCTTTACCAGGATTAGAGGATCAATTTGAAGAGGAAGATGGACTACCTGGATTAGATGAAGACTTTGAAGAAGAGGAAAGTTTACCAGGATTAGACGATGATTTTGAAGATGAAGAAAGCTTACCAGGATTAGAGGAAGACTTTGAAGAAGAAAGCTTACCAGGATTAGATGATGACTTTGAAGAAGAAGGAAGTTTACCAGGATTAGACGATGACTTTGAGGAAGAAAGTTTACCAGGACTAGATGATGACTTTGAAGAAGAAGGTTTATCTGGATTAGATGATGATTTTGAAGAGGAAAGTTTACCAGGATTAGATGATGATATAGAAGAATATACTGATGAAGTTGCTTTACCTGATTTGGATGATTTAGATGATTTGGATGAAAACATAGAACCTCAAGGTATTCCAGGTGTTGATGATGATTTTGAAGACGATGAAGAATTAATTACAGATTTTGATGAAGATGATGATGAACCATTAACATCTACACAATCAGCTTCACCAAAAGGTGCACAGCTAGAAAGTATAAAACCAAAAGTTGATTATTCAATGTCAAACTTAAATAGCTTATTAACAAAAGATAAAAAGATAGTTACTTTTTTAGGAACAACTAAAAATGGAACATCATTTTTAGTAAATAATTTAGCAGCTTTGTTTTCATCAGTTGGAATTAATACAGCAATATTAGATATGACTAAAAACAGAAATTCATATTATATATATACAAATAATGAAGAAGAATTGAGAAATATTGCTTATAATTCAATTAGTAAATTATCTAATGGATTTAATGAAGGTATAAAAGTTAATAATTGTTTAACAGTATTTACTGCATTGCCAAATGATGGAAAAGATTATTCAGATGCTGAAACAATTTTATCAACTCTAGTTCAAAATTACTCTTTAATACTAATTGATTGTGATTTTGATACACCACCAGCATATTTTGCAAGTTGTCAAGAAATATATCTAGTTCAATCAATGGATATTTTAACAATTCAACCTTTAACAGCATTTTTAAGGGATTTAAAAAACATAGGGGTTTTGGAATCAGAAAAAGTTAGAGTTGTAGTAAATAAAGAAATAAAAGTAAAAAGTTTAAGTGAAAAAGCAATCATTGGAGGAATGTCTTTTTACAATGACCCTTCAATGTCATATATGAATGAATTATTTAATAAAGATATGGTAAAAGTATGTACAATACCATTTGAAGATGCAGTTTATGCTAAATATTTAGATTCAATGGCTACATGTTCAATATCTTTAAAAGGATATTCAAGTGCATTTATGAACAAACTAAAAATATTAGGAAATATGGTATATCCATTAGTAAGTAAAACAACTTATGGAGGTGGAGGCAAAACAACTTCACAACCATCTAGTGGATTTGGAAAAAAGGGATTTTCTAATGATATAAATAATACATTAAATCAAATGAAAAGAAAGTACTAAAATATAATAGAGGTGAAAGAACTTGGCGGTAGTTGTAATTATAATTTTAATAGTTGTAATATTTGTATTAGTTTCATACAACATTCATATTCAGAAAAAAATTGATTCATATAATAATATAAATCAATTAATAGATCAGCTAACAGTTTTACAAGACTTCATGAAAATTGCTGGAGAAGAAGATTCTGTTGAGACTAAATTGAATGCTATTAATGATATTGTAATTGAAAAATATGATATTAAATATTCAACAATTGTTGTATTTGATGGTGCAGAATATGTTATAAAAGCAACAAATGTAGATAAAATACATCATGAAACATTAACAAATCTAGGAGGAGAAGAAATTTTCCAAGATAGTATTAGAAATGCTACACCTAAATATATAACTATTGAAAATGAAAATGAAAAATTACCTTATCAAAAAGTTGAAATGGGTAGGGCAAAATCTGCAATGTTTTTCCCACTTTATATAGATAATATCTATATAGGATATTGGATTATGGAAAGTGGAAGAATGCATGCTTTTGATAAAACTAATACTACAATTATTGAAGTTGTTAAAGACAACATAATATCAGTATTATCAACTATGTCATATCAAGATGCTATGGAAAATATAGTAAGAGTTGATCAATTTACTGGACTATATTCAGCAGAATATTTGTACAGTAAAGGAAAGAAAACTTTTGATAAATATCCAACATCAACAGTATGTATGTTTAGAATTACTAATATAGAGGAAATAAACGAAAAAGCAGGAAGAAGTATTGGTAATGATATAATTACTGAAATAAGTAATATTGTAAAAGCAAAAATGGCAGCTCAATATGTATTTGTAAGATACATGGGACCTAAATTCATAATAGTATTTTCTGGAGTTGAAGAAAATAGTGTTGATGAATTTTTGAAAGATTTAAAAGCAGAAATTGAAGAGATTGAAATTGTTGAAGAAGCAGAAGAAAAAACAGTTGTAAAGGTATTAAATGGAAAAAGAATGAAAGTGAGAGAGCTACAAGAAGAAAAATCTGCTTCACCAAAATTAAATTTTGTTGTATCTACTTATTATAAAGGAACTGGATTAGAACAATTAAATAAGAAGCTAGAAGAATATATAGATTCTGCAGATAAAAAAGAAAGTCAAATCAATTATATTTAGGAGGGGTTAAAATGGCTGTTGATAAAACTATGAGCTTTAAAGTTGACAAAGATAAAAGCATAAGAGCAAAAGAAATTCTAAAGGAAGTATATCAAGCATTGGTTGAAAAAGGATATAATCCTATAAATCAAATTGTTGGATATATTTTATCTGGTGATCCTACTTATATTACAAGTCACAATGACGCTAGAAACTTAATTAGATTAATAGAAAGAGATGAACTCCTAGAAAAAATGGTTAAAGATTATATTGGATTGGAAGATTAATTTAATGAGAACTTTAGGAATAGATTATGGCGATAGTAGAGTTGGAATTGCTATTACAGATAGTTTAGGAATTACTGCACAAGGACTTGAAACGATTGCACATAATGGAAATGATAAAATTTTATTAAAAAGATTAGATGAAATTTTAGAAAAATATCCAGTAGATACAATTGTTGTAGGAATGCCATATAATATGGATGGTAGTAAAACTGTAAGAGCAGAAGTAACAGAAAAATTTATTCATAAGTTGAAATGCAAATATAATAAGATAAAGATTGAAACAATAGATGAAAGATTAACTACTGTTGCTGCACATAAAACAATGAATTTTTTAGATGTTAACAAGACTAAAAAAAGAGGTATAGTAGATACTATTTCAGCTGTATATATTTTAGAAATGTACATGAATAAATCTAAATAAGATTTTTG
>CAORJJ010000006.1:0-7573 GCA_948517135.1 uncultured Clostridia bacterium
TTTGCAAAAAAATATTATTTTGAGAGCTATTATAACTTATTTAATATTTTAGAAAAAAATAATATGACACTTAATATAAATCCATATTTAATATTTAATGATAAGCAACTAAATAATGAATATAAAGAATATATATAAAACAAATGATTATAGTTAAAAATGTAATGCATTAACACTACTTATAAAAAAGTAGGAATATTTTTGCCAAAGAAGAAATTTAAAATAGTATATGGCATTCTGCAAAGATGTTTTATTAAAGGAGGTGTATTGGTATGGGATTATTTAATAAATTTGATAAAACAATTTTATATAAGAAAAATAGTGAATTAGAATATCAAATAGAAGCTTTAAAAAAAGTTCAGGCAAAGTACTCTCATAATAATGCAATTTCTAAAAAATTAATTTTATGTGAATTAGGTTTAAAAGGGGAAAAAGAAATTGAATTTGAATTAAAAAATGCTAATATAGGAATGTATGTATTGCATGATGTTAATTTGAAATTTGAGAATTTAAAAGCACAAATTGATTATATAATTATTACTCCTGCAAAAGTATATTTTGTTGAATGTAAAAATCTTACAGGAAACATATCAGTTAATTCAAAAGGCGAATTTACTAGAGAATGGTATTATAAAGGTAGAACTATAAAGGAAGGAATATATTCTCCATTAAGACAAGCAGAAAGACATATTGAAATTTTTAAAAAAATTTGGAGTAATAATAATAAAGGCTTATTAAATAAAATAAAATATAATAACATGGATAAATGGTATGTTCCTTTAGTTGTTATGGCAAACGCAAAGAATATTTTAAATATTAAATATGCTCCAAAAGAAATTAAATCTAAGATAGTTAAGTCAGATAATTTAGTTAATTTACTAAAAGAAGATATAAGCAAAACAGAATCAGATTATTTATGGAAGAAAGAAGATATGAAAGAATGTGCTTTTAACATAATGAATAATTATAATAACGAAATAGAACGAGACTACGAACAAGAGTTAATTAATTGGCTTAAAGAAAGTAAAAATAATCAAAAAAAGAAAGATTATGAAGCTAAATTAAATCAACCAATAAAAGTGTATAATGTTGATATAGATACTGTACTTAATATTAGACAAAAATTAGTTGAGTTTAGAAAAGAAAAGTCAAAATCTATGAATGTTCCTGCATACTATATTTTTACTAATGAAGAATTAGATAAGATATTAAAAATTATGCCAATAGATATTGAAGAATTGCAGAAAGCAAAAATTTTATCTCCAATAAAGTTAAAAGTACATGGAAATGAAATTGTTGATATAATAAATGATGTAACTAATTAGTAAAAAAATAAAAATTTAAAATGTTGACATTACTTATAAAAATATATTATAATGAATATAATAATATAGATACGTGTTAAAGTGTATCTAGTCCAAATCAAATGTTAGCCGCAACCCTATTTGCGGGGTATAAATGCATAGGTGAACAAATGTTACTCGGAGCCCTACCTCCGACAAATAAATGCGTAGGTGGACAAATGTATAAAAAATCTACCTTTTCAGAGGTAGATTTTTTGTTAGAAATGAGGTAATAATGAAAGTAGAAAATGGAAAATTTTATTTTATAAAAGATGATTTTTTTGAAATATTTAAAGGGTATAAACTAATGGAAAATAAAGAAAATGGCAATAAAAGACCTTGCTATTTTTGTTTTAATGACCCTGAAGATGATAAAATAATATGGTTTGTACCAATATCAAGTAAAGTTGATAAATATAAAACTATATATGAAAATAAGAAAAATAAACAAAAGAAAGTTTATAACTTTGTTTTTGGTAAAGTTTTAGGAAAAGAAAAAACATTTTTAATACAAAATATTTTTCCTACTACTGAAAAATACATAGAAAGTAAATACCAAAATAAAATGCAAGATGTTGAAATTACAGAAAGTTTGAAAAAAGAAATTATTGAAACTTCTATGAATGTTATAAAATTAGCTAAAAAGGGAATAAATATACCATTTTATGATATTTTAGAAATGAAAGAGATTTTACTAAAAAATGAATAGCATTGTCAACAAACCTGTCAACAACTTACATAAAAATACAACGAAAATTAAATAAACAGCGAGTAACCAGAAACTTCACTTCCGGTTACCCGCTCCAATAATCATTCTTTATTGAATGATTTTTTTTGTTAGAATAATAAAAACAACTTACCTTGTTGAAAAATCAAGGTTTTTATGATATAATATTAAACTATGAATGTCAATTTTTTTATAATTTCAACTTAAAATAATAAATATTATGGAGGTAGAAGAATGATTATTGGCATAGGTCAAACAGCAAATACAGTATGTGGATTAAACTTTGGAACTCACAGCGATGTTTTCCATTGTGATGATGTAACAGGAACTGCAATTTTTGAAATGGCTTTTATGGACAAGGAAATTTATGTTGTTCGGACAAAAGACACTCAGGAATTAAGCAAACTCAATGTCGTAATAGATATTGGAGGAGGAGAACTTGATCATCACATGGCTGGCTTTAATGTTTGCAGAGCGACTGGAGAAAAATATGCTAGCGCAGGTTTGGTGTGGAAAAAGTTTGGAGAACTGGCTATTAGAAATGTTATGAACGAAAACAAGATGGATATCAGTGAGGAAGAAATTTCTATTGTAAAAGAACAGATTGATAGAGAAATCATTGTTTTTGTGGACATGGAAGATAACGGAGAAAAGGCATGTAATCATGTACTAAGTTTTGTTACTCAATTTCTTCCAACTTGGCTGGAAACTCCAGATTATGATTCAGCTTTTCTAAGGTCAGAGAAACTTGTATATGATATTTTGAAAGAATATATCAAAAATAAGATTACACAGTTTCCTACCAAAAAAGAACTGCAAAAAAGGTACAGCAACATTGAAGAGGGAATCTTGGAGATTCCTGCACAGAGAATGAAGTGGCTTGAAGAAATTTTAAGCTATAATGAAAGACATAACAATGCTGTGAAATTTGTAATATTTCCATATCCAGCAGGTGGTTGGGCCGCACATTGTGTTCCACCATCAATGAAGGATAAATTTAAACAGATTGTTCCATTTCCAAAAGAATGGGCAGGAGGAAACAAGAGCACTTTGCCTGTAATTTCGGGAATTCCTGATGCAACATTCTGTCATAACGGAAGATTTTTTGCAAAAGCAGAAAGCAGAGAGTCTGTTGTAAAAATGTGCAGAATAGCAATGAATTTGATCTAAACTATGAAATAATCAATGTAAACCAGAAACAAGAGGGTGATATTTAGCCCTCTTGTTTTCTCTATTTTATTTCTTTAAATCCATTTCTACTCCAAAGCCAAAGTGGAGTGTGAATATCAATAGGTTTATAATTTGTATTTTCAAATAAATCTTTCCACTTATTTATAACAATTAATTGAACATTACTAGAATTAAATTCATCATCATCAATTAGTCCAAGCTTATGAGTTGCTTTACATACATGAGTATCTGGAGCAACTGTTAATTGTTCAATATTCTTATATATTCTATCAGTATATTGATAAATTACATATAACCAATAGTTGCATATTTTTGTCCCAGAAAGATAAGGAAACATTTTCTTATTTTCTTTTTGAATAAAGAATCTAATTTTTTCAACATCATTATCAAAATTATCAAATAGCTTTCTAATATCTCCATCAAATAAATTCATAAAAGTATTGCATAATGAAATCCATATTTCAGTTTGTTTTTGCTTTTGAAGAGCAACTTTATATTTTGTGAGTGCATATTGAACTTCTTCAAAAGATTTTTCTAAACATAACTTTGGATTAAAAACAAATTTTGTTTTAGAATCATTATAAGTTTTTAATGCACTTTCCCAAAGTGTATAAGAATTTCTTTGATAATTAAGAGCCATTGGTAATGTAAAATATAAGTAATTTTCTAAAGAACTTTTTTCTAAATTTGGATTTGCATCTTCAGGCATTATTTCTCCACCAAGTTCACCATTTTTATACATAATTAAAAGTTTGTCAATGTTAACTAAAATTTTTTCTTTATTCATTATTCTAACTCCTTCTAAATTATATTATAACATATTATTAACGTAAAAAATTAAAAAGTATGATATAATAAAATTGGTAAAAGGAGTGTAAGTAATGAAAGAAACAATTAAAAATATAAAAACAGTATATCAATATGGAAAAGAATATAAAAAGAATTTAATAGGAATGATTATTGCTGTTATAAGTAGTACTATAATTGGAATTGTAGTCCCATTACTAACAGCAAAACAAATAGTTTATTTTACTTCTAGTTTATGGCAACAATTATTTACTATTTCATTAGTTATTTTAATAGTTCAAGCATATATAAGTTTTGCTGCTATGTTTTTTACAAGAAGAAATAGTAAAGTATTTCAAAGAGGAACTATGAAAAATATGCAAATGAAACTTGGAGGAGAAATTCTTAAAATAAGTCAAAAAGATTTAGATAGTAATTCTTCTGGTATGTTTATACAAAGAATTACTAATGATACAGAGAAAATGGCAAATTTTATTGGATGGGGAGGTTTAGAACATTTAAGACATATATTAGCTAACGTAGGTGCATTATGTGCAACATTTGTTATTAACAGACAAGTATTTTTATATTATTTACTGGTATCAGTTGTTTTAACTGCTTTATATAATAAAAAAACTAATCAAAAAGGAAAAAAAGATTTACAGTTTCGTAATAAAACAGAAAAAGTTTCAGGTTTGGTTGGCGAATTAGTTAGAGGCGTAAGAGATATAAAAATGTTAAATGCCAAAGATAGTTTTATGTTAAAATTAGATGAAAATATTACTCAGCAAAATCAAAAAAGATTTGAAATGGCAAAAGTAAATATGATTTATACATATATAATTGATACTTTAAAGGCTGTATTTGAATTTGGATTGGTAATATTATTGATTTATTTAATTAAAGAAAATACAATTACAATTCCAATTGCAATTGCGTTGTTTAATTATAAATCAGGAATTATGAAACTTGTAATGGAACATGTATCATCGTTTTTAGATCTTGCAAAAGATTTTAATATATCTAGTGATAGAGTATTTAGTATAATTGATGATAAAACTTTTTCTAAAGAAAAGTTTGGAGATAAACATTTACAAAAAGTGCATGGAAATATTGAATTAAAAGATGTTTCATTTAGTTACAATGAAGATAAATTAATTTTGAATGATATAAATTTAAAAATTAATTCAGGAGAAATGATTGGAATTGTTGGAAAAAGTGGTGCTGGAAAAACAACAATATTTAATTTATTATGCAAAATGTATTCAGTAAAATCAGGAAAGATTTTAATTGAAAATGAGAATATTGAAGAATTAGATGAAGAGTCTATTAGAGGTAATATAACAATTATTAGTCAAAATCCATATATTTTTAATTTAAATATTCGAGATAATTTAAAGCTAGTAAAAGAAAATTTAACAGAAGAGGAAATGAAAGAAGCATGTAAGATAGCCTGTTTAGATGACTTTATTGAATCTTTACCAAATAAATATGATACTATATTAGGAGAAAGTGGAATAATTTTATCAGGTGGGCAAAAACAAAGACTTGCTATTGCAAGAGCTTTCGTTCAAAAAACTAAAATTATTTTATTTGATGAAGCAACAAGTAGTTTAGATAATGAGACACAATCAAAAATTCAAGGAGCTATTAATAATTTGAAAGATGAATATACTATTTTAATAATAGCACATAGATTATCAACAATAGTTAATTGTGATAAAATAATGCTACTTGAAAATGGAAAAATTACAGATACAGGAACACATGAAGAATTATTAAATAGAAATAATACATATCAAACATTATATAAAACTGAGATTATTAATGAATACTAGATTTTTTGATTAATATATGATAGAATACAAAAACAAAAAAACCTAAGGAGGTATTACATTATGGAGAAAAGCTGTTTACAAAGGTATGATGAGATTTTTTTTGACAGAGAACGGATAAGTTTTCTTGTGGACGAATTACTATTGTCAGGTAGTATTTTAACACTTAAAGCACTTGATGCTGTTATGTGTGGCTACATCCATTTTAGACTTCGTGAGTTTTCAAATAATTATCCAATGTCAATTCCTATTACGATATACTTGAGTACTATCGAATTAGGAAATGCAGATGAAAATTATTTTCTTGAAAGAGTAAAGTATATTTCATCTGAGTTGAATCTTAAATCATCTATTCAGATGGCAAATAATAGAATCTACATATCTTTATATTAAACATGCTAACTTGATACTAATTAGTTGAAGGGAGATATTATGCAAAACAAAGAATTTAATGTAACTTGGGAACGGTTAACTTTTTTTGAAACTTTGAGTTTTTTTGTTGAGACAAAAAATATTGTCGAGTATTTAAAGACGTCTTTTGAAATTGTATTACAGGAATACGAAATTGATGAAGATAGAATTGTTAATCTTGATTTTGATAAAGTAAAAATTAGGACAATAATTGGAGTCAATTTTGAAGATGTTGAAAATCAGGAGAATGTTTTTTTGGTAAAAGTTAAATTCTGTAAGTTTGATCGTGAAAAGTTAAATGATCAAAATCAGGAGAATCGTATTAGAACAGTATTGAACTATAAAGGATATTCAGATAGTGATATTCGGGGAATTTTATATAGAAAATACTGGTCAAATTCAGATGAATTGGTTTGGGTTGCAGAGGTAAGAGATGAAATCTATAATAATTTTACTTTGGATGAATCATATTCTGCTAGAGAATATGAATCGGATATTATGAGTCAAATTGAAGATATTTTAGGTTTTCAGGTAGTACTTAGTTTTATTTAAAAATTGTTGCATAATCAAATAAAAGGCTGTTCTGCAATCGCAGGACAGCTTTTTAAGTTTCATAAAATTTTATAAAAATAACTATTGAAATTAAAATAAGTATATGGTAATATTTATTCGATAAAAAAATATCGAGGTGACATAATGAAAAAAGAATATATATCACAAGCAACATTAAAAAGGTTACCACAATATCTTAGAATTATAAAAGACAAGAAAAATGAGGATGTAAAAAATATATCATCAACTGAAATTGCAACTATTTTAAGATTGAATCCAATTCAGGTTAGAAAAGATTTAGCATTAGTTAGCAGAACTGATGGAAAACCAGGAGTTGGATTTAATACCCAAGAATTAATACAAGATCTGGAAGAAGTTCTAAATTTAAACAATATAACAGATGCAGTAATAATTGGAGCTGGAAAATTAGGGCAAGCGTTATTAAATTATAAAGGTTTTGAAAAGAATTTGAATATTTTAATGGCGTTTGATAATGATAAAAATAAGTGTGATAATAAAAAAATATTTTTTATAGACAAAATGGAGAAGAAAATAATCGAAAATAATGTTCAAATTGGAATTATAACAGTACCTAAAGAAAATGCACAAAATGTATGTGATATAATGATTAAATCTGGAATAAAGGCGATATGGAATTTTGCACCAATTAATTTAAAAGTACCAGAAAATATTGCAGTAAAAAATGAAGATTTATCAACTTCATTAGT
>CAORJJ010000006.1:7583-40971 GCA_948517135.1 uncultured Clostridia bacterium
TAGTAATATTATTGAAAAAACTAAAAGAAAAAGGTGTATAAAAAAAGTCAATAAATTTATATAATATAAATAATAAAATCAAGGAGGAAAAAGATGAGTAAAGAATACGAATTTGTGGATAGCATGGAGAGTTTACAAAATTTAATTACAAATGTAAAAAAAGCTCAAAAAGAATTTGCTAAATTTTCACAAGAACAAGTAGACAAAATATTTTTATCAGCAGCAATGGCTGCAAATAAGGCTAGAATACCTCTAGCAAAAATGGCAGTAGAAGAAACTGGAATGGGAGTTATAGAAGATAAAGTAATAAAAAATAATTATGCAGCAGAATATATCTATAATCAATATAAAGATATAAAAACTTGTGGAGTTATTGAAGAAGATGAATCTTATGGAATTAAAAAAATTGCAGAACCAATTGGATTAATTGCAGCAGTTATACCAACAACAAATCCAACATCAACAGCAATTTTTAAAACTTTAATTTCTTTAAAAACAAGAAATGGAATTATAATAAGTCCACATCCAAGAGCAAAAAAATCAACAATAGAGGCAGCCAAAATAGTATTAGAAGCAGCAGTAGAAGCTGGTGCACCAGAAGGAATTATTGGATGGATTGATGTACCATCACTAGAATTTACAAATACATTAATGCAAACAGCAGATACAATTTTAGCAACAGGTGGACCAGGTATGGTAAAATCTGCTTATTCTAGTGGAAAACCAGCTCTTGGAGTAGGTGCAGGAAATACACCTGCAATTATAGATGAATCAGCAGACATAATTTTAGCAGTAAATTCTATAATACATTCAAAAACATTTGATAATGGTATGATTTGTGCCTCTGAACAATCTGTAATTGCTCTAGATTCAGTTTATGATAAAGTAAGAGCAGAATTTGAAAAAAGAGGATGTTATTTCCTAAATGCAGAAGAAACAGAAAAAGTAAGAAAAACAATAATTATAAATGGCGCATTAAATGCTAAGATAGTAGGACAAAAAGCTCATACTATTGCAAAACTTGCTGATGTAGAAGTTCCAGAAAATGCTAAAATATTAATAGGTGAAGTTGAATCTGTTGAATTATCTGAAGAATTTGCTCATGAAAAATTATCACCAGTTTTGGCTATGTATAGAGCAAAAGATTTTGATGATGCAGTTGAAAAAGCAGTACATTTGATTGAAGATGGTGGACTAGGTCATACTTCATCACTTTATATAAATACTATTGCAGAAAAAGAAAAAATGGAAAAATTTTATAGCAATATGAAAACTTGTAGAGTATTAATAAATACACCATCATCACAAGGTGGAATTGGTGATTTATATAACTTTAAACTAGCTCCATCTTTAACACTTGGATGTGGTTCTTGGGGTGGAAACTCAGTATCAGAAAACGTAGGAATTAAACATTTATTAAATATAAAAACAGTAGCTGAAAGGAGAGAAAACATGCTATGGTTTAGAGCGCCTGAAAAGGTATATATTAAAAGAGGATGTTTACCAGTTGCCTTAGAAGAATTAAAAAATGTAATTGGTAAAAAGAAAGTATTTATAGTAACAGATACATTTTTATTTGAAAATGGATACACAAAAGTTGTAACAGATAAATTAGATGAAATGGGAATTGCACATACAACATTCTCAAATGTTGCTCCAGATCCAACACTTGCATGTGCGATAGAAGGAACAAAAGCAATGAATAGTTTTAAACCAGATTGCATTATAGCAATTGGTGGTGGTTCAGCAATGGATGCTGCTAAAATTATGTGGGTAATGTATGAACATCCAGAAGTAGATTTTATGGATATGGCAATGAGATTTATGGATATTAGAAAAAGAGTTTACACATTCCCTAAAATGGGAGAAAAAGCATATTTTATAGCTGTTCCAACTTCAGCTGGTACAGGTTCAGAAGTAACACCTTTTGCAGTTATTACAGATGAAAAAACAGGAACAAAATATCCTTTAGCAGACTATGAGTTATTACCTAAAATGGCAATAGTAGATGCAAATATGATGATGAATGCTCCAAAAGGATTAACATCAGCTTCTGGTATAGATGCTGTAACACACGCATTAGAAGCAGTAGCTTCAATGATGGCAACAGAATATACAGATGCTTTAGCAATAGAAAGTTTAAAAAATATATTTAAGTATTTACCAAGAGCTTATGATAATGGTGCAAATGATCCAGAAGCAAGAGAAAAAATGGCAAATGCAGCAACAATGGCTGGTATGGCTTTTGCAAATGCATTTTTAGGAGTATGTCACTCAATGGCTCATAAATTAGGTTCATTCCATCACTTACCACATGGTGTAGCAAATGCCTTAATGATTAATATAGTATTAAGATTTAACTCAGCAGAAGTTCCAGTAAAAATGGGAACATTCCCACAATATGATCATCCACATACATTAGAAAGATATGCTAAAGTTTCAAGATCTTTAGGATTTGGTGGAAATACAGATGAGGAAGCATTAGAAAATTTAATAAAAGCAATTGAAGAATTAAAAGAAAAAATCGGAATCAAGAAAACAATTAAAGATTATGGTGTTGATGAAAAAGATTTCTTAGATAGATTAGATGAAATGACAGAGCAAGCATTTGATGATCAATGTACAGGAGCTAATCCAAGATTACCACTTATGAGTGAAATTAAAGATATGTATTTAGAAGCATATTATGGAGGTGAAAGATAATGGAATTAAATTTAGAAAACCCAATAATGGAAAGAAAAACTAAAACAGTTTATAGAGATAATGATAAAACAATAAAATTATTTATTGAAAATTATTCAAAAGGAAATATTTTAAACGAAGCTTTAAATCAAGCAAGAGTAGAAGAAGGTACTTCTTTAAATATTCCAAAACTTATTGCTGTAACTAAAGTAGGAAATAGATGGGCATTAGTTTCAGAACATATTGAAGGTACACCTCTAGATAAATTAATGGCAGAACATCCAGAAAAAGAGGATGAATATTTAAATAGATTTGTAGATATTCAACTTGAAATATTATCAAATAATGTTCCATTATTAAACAGAATGAAAGAAAAATATAGAAGAAAAATAAATGAAACAGATATTCATGATAATATAAAATATGAATTATTACAAAGATTAGAAGGAATGAAAAATCATACTAAATTATGTCATGGTGATTTTAATCCAAGTAATGTAATTATTAAAGATGATGGAACTGCATATATTATTGACTGGGCTCATGTTACAGTTGGAAATGCTTCAGCAGATAGTGCAAGAACATTTTTATTATTCTCAATGGATGGAAAAGAGGATTTTGCTGAAAAATATTTGAACTTATTCTCAGAAAAAAGCGGAATTGCAAAATCAAATATTCAAAGATGGGTTTCAATAGTTGCTGCTGCACAACTTTCAAGTACTGAAAATAAAGAATTATTAAATAAATGGATTGATGTAGTAGATTACGAATAAAATGAAATAAAGGGACGTATGAAAAATTTCACATACGTCCCTAATTCTATTTTATAAAAGCTGATGCTATTAAAATATCTTCTGGAGTGGTTATTTTTATATTTGTATAGTCACCTGCAATTAATTTTACTTTATAACTATTTTTTTCTAATATAGCACAGTCATCTGTTATTGATTCAAAATTTTTAATATTTTTATAGGAATTTATAAGAACCTCTCTATTAAAACATTGTGGTGTTTGAACAATCCAAGAAGAATTTCTATTTGTACTTGATAGTACAATATTATTAGTATCTGTAAGTTTGATTGTATCTTTGCTTTTTACAGCAGTAGAAACGCCATATATATTATCATATAAAATTGATTCTATACAATTATTAATAAAAGATTGTTTTATTAGTGGGCGTGCACCATCTTGTATTATTACTATATCAGAGTTTGTTTCATTTATTGCATTATACACAGATTCATTTCTTGAATTTCCTCCAACAACAATTTTTAATGGTTTATCAATTTTCTTATTATCAATTATTTGTTGTACTATTTTAAATTCTTCTTTTTTTACTACTAAAATAATATCATCTATTTGACTATTTGAGTTGAATGCATCAATACTATATTCAAAAACTTTTTTATTTCCTAAATTCTCAAAGTTTTTATTGTAGTTTTTCTTATATCTAGAACTGTTTCCAGCAATTAATATTATTCCTGATACTTTCATGTATTCCTCCTGAATAAATAATACAAATATTATAACATAAAACATTTTATAAACCAAATTGTTGAAAGTTACATAAAAATGTGCTATTATATATAAGTTAATAATTTAGTTGCCCAAAAAGTAAAGTAACTTGGAGGGTGAAACCTCCAAGTAAAATTAAAGGAGGATTAGATATGACAAAAGGATTTTATGCAGGAAGCTTTGATCCATTTACTGAAGGACATTTTCATGTTGTAAAAAGCGCAGCTAACATTTTTGATGAAGTTGTTGTTGGTATTGGAATTAATCCAAAGAAAAAAAGACGGTTTGATGCAAATGAAATGAAGACTGCGATTGAAACAATAATTTCTCAGAATAACTTGAATAATGTACATGTCATTTATTTCGAAAAGTTAACTGGCGATGCTGCATTGGAAGAAGGTGCAACTTTTCTTATAAGAGGTCTTAGAAATGTTACAGACTATGACGAAGAAGAAAACTTAGCTCTTATTAATCAGGAGGTTTTTGGTTTAGATACAATTTTTGTCAGATCAGGAAAATGGGGACATATCTCATCAAGTATGGTAATGGAACTTTTGAAATATGGAAAAGATGTTTCTAAATACTTGCCTGGAGAGGTATTGAATCTCGTAACAAAATAATAATGAGAAAGCGCAGAGGACGATACTCTGCGCTTTTGATATAATAAATTATTATCTTTCCAAAATGTTTTCTTTTTGAATAATTGGTATATCAATAGTTAAACCTTCAATAGCTGGAATTGTATTTTTAAAGATATTTTTTGCTTCTTGTACATATTTTTCAATAGGTTCTTCAGGCCAAAAATGTGTTAAAATTAGTCCATTAACATGAGCTTCTTTTGCAATAGTTGCAGCTTGCTGTGCTGTTAGGTGAGTATTTATTTCAGGAAAACCATGCTCTTTTAAAAGACTTGATTCACAAATTAATAGATCAGCATCTTTAGCGAAATTTACTAATTTATTTTTGGCAGAATATGAGGTATCTGATGTATATACAATTGTTCTATTTCCATTATTAACTTTAACAGCATAAGTTTCAACAGGATGATCAGTTTGACAAAAACTTATATTCATATTACCGATTTTCAGTTTTTGAGAAGGTGTGATTGTTTTATAAGTTGCAAATGAATTATCTTCACTTAATATATCATCATGAATTGAAACTGGTGTTGCTGGTAAAATAATATCTATAGGTTTTTCTATTCTTTTTTGATTATGAAATACAAAAGAAGAATATTGTAAATTGAAAATATCATTATAATGATCTCTATGTAAATGTGTTAGAATAACAGAAAGATTTTGTAAATCATTTGGAAAGTTTAACAAACTATGACTACCACTTCCAGAATCTAACATTAATCTATTATTACCGTCTTGGATAAGAAATCCAGGACAGTTGTGGTCTTTTGTATTATAGGGTGATTGAGTACCTAGAATTTTTAATATCATTTTTACCTCCAATAAAAAATTTTAAATATTATAACACATAATTGACTAGAAATTAAGCTTTTTAGAAAAATTATAAAAAAAGTACAATTTTTTATAAATATATGTTATACTAGCAGTTATAAATATACTAGAACATAAGGAGTAATTTTATGAAAATAGGTTTTTATGCAGGAAGTTTTGATCCATTTACATATGGACATTTGCATATTATAAAAAAATCAGCAAAACTTTTTGATAAAGTTATTGTTGGAATAGGAGTGAATCCTAAAAAAGTTAGATGTTTTAATCAAGAAAAAATGAGAGATGCTATTGAAAAAGTATTATTTATAGAAAATATAAATAATGTTGAAGTAATAACATATGATAATCTTTCTGTTGATGTTGCAACAGAGCATAAAGCAACATATTTAATAAGGGGTATAAGAAATGGCATGGATTATCAGTATGAAGAAAATATTGCTCTAGTAAATGAAGAAATTTCAGGTTTAGATACAGTTTATATTAGATCTGGATATTTAGGATATATTAGTTCTAGTCTAGTTATGGATTTAATAAATAATGGCAAAGATGTTTCTAAATATTTGCCGAAAGAAATAATAGATATAATATAGAAAGGTAAATTATGAAAGTAGTAACAAATTCAGAATTTGAAACAATAGAATTGGGAAAAACAATAGGTGCAGAATTACAAAAAGGTATGGTAATTGTTTTAACAGGAGATTTAGGTTCTGGAAAAACCAAGTTAACAGAGGGAATCTTAACATATTTTGGACTTGAAAATGAAATTTCTAGCCCTACATTTACTATTGTTAATGAGTACAATACTCCAAAATTTGATATATATCATTTTGATGTATATAGATTAGAAGATAGTGATGAATTTTATGCAATTGGTGGAGATGAATATTTTGAAAAAGGAGTTTGCATAATAGAGTGGGGAGAATTAATTTCAGATGTATTACCAAAAGAATATGTAAAAATTAATTTTTCAAAAGATTTAGAAAATGAAAATAAAAGAAATATAGAGATAGATTATATAGGAAGGGAAATTTTATGAAAATTTTAGCAATAGATACTTCAAGTCCAATTTGTTCAGTTGCAATTTTAGAAAATGATAATTTAGTTGATGAAATAAACTTAGATGATGGAAGAACTCATTCTGAAAATTTAATGCCTTTAATTGATTCTGTTTTAAAAAGAAATAAATTAGATATAAAAGATATTGAAATGATTTCATGCAGTGTAGGGCCAGGTTCTTTTACTGGAATTAGAATAGGTGTTTCTACAATAAAACCTATGGCTGAAATATTGAATATAAAAATTGCATCAGTTACTTCATTGGAAGTTTTAGCTAGAAATATAGAAAATGCTGAAACAATAGTATCTTTGATAGATGCTAGAAATAATCAAGTATATTGTGGAATTTTTGATCAAAAATATAATAAAAAAGAAGAATATCTAGCAGATGATATAAGTAATGTTATTGAAGTTTTAAAAAAATATGAAAATATAGTATTAACAGGAAGTGGAACAATTTTACATAAAGAATTATTAATAAAAAGTTTAATTAGTCCTAAGTTTTGTAGTGAAAACAATCAATCTGCAAAAAATTGTGGGAAAATTGGATATAAAAAATATGTTGAAAACAATTTATGTGATAGTGATACTATTATTCCAATATATTTAAGAAAATCACAAGCAGAAAGGTTAAAAAAATGATAATAGAGAAAATGACTTTAGCTGATTTTGATTTAATAAAGGAAAATTTACAAACAGAATTTGATGAATTTTGGACTCCTGGAGTATTAAAAAGTGAACTAGAAAATATTAATTCTAAATATATAGTAGCTAAAGAGAATAATGAAATTATAGGCTTTGCTGGAATAATAGTAACACCAATAGATGTAGAAATAACAAATATTGTTACTAAAAAAAGTAAACGAAAAAAAGGTATAGGAAAAGCACTTTTAGAGAAAATAATAGAGATAGCCAAACAAACTGAAATGGAAAATATTAGCTTAGAAGTAAATGAAGAAAACAGAATAGCGATTGCTTTATACGAAAATCATGGGTTTGAAAAAATTGGAATAAGGAAAAATTATTATAATGGAAAACATAATGCAATTATTATGACAAAAGTTTTAAAATAATGTAAAATTTTGTAAAATAGTAATTGCTATTTTATTTTATTTGATATAAAATCATAATAGAATTTTTTGTTCGGAGGAATGTACTAATGAGAAAGAGAAATGAACTAACGCCAAGGGATTTAAAGGATGTTTGTAATCCAAATTCATTCAAATTTGAAACTACAAAAGAATTAGTTGAAGAAAATGAATTAATTTATGGGCAATCAAGAGCTATAAAAGCACTTGAATTTGGAACAGATGTAAATATAAAAGGATATAACTTATATCTAGAGGGACCAACTGGTGTTGGAAAAACAATGTATACAAAAAGATTTTTAGAAGCTAAGGCTCAAAAAGGAAAAGTTCCTCATGATTGGGTATATATATATAATTTTGAAAATCCAAATGAACCAGTAGCAGTATCTTTTCCAGCAGGACAAGGAAAAGTATTTGCTCAAACAATGGAAAATTTTGTTAAAGATGTTAGAAGAGATATTAAAAAAACTTTTAACAATGACGATTTTGAAAAAGAAAAACAAATCATAAAACAAGAATATGAAGAAAAAAGAGAGGCTTTACTTGAAAAATTAAACCAAAAAACAATGATTCAAGGTTTTCAAGTTAAATCAACTGAAAATGGTGTTTATATGATGCCTGTATTAGATGGTAAAACATTAGCAGAAGAAGAGTTTGATGAACTAGATGAAAGTATAAAAAAGGAATTTGAAGAAAGATCAGGTTTGGTTCAGGAACAAATTTTTCAAGCACTAGCTGAAATAAAGAATATAGAAAGAGAATCTGATAAGAAAGTTGATGAATGGCAAGCCAATATTGCATTAATGACAATTAATGTTCATATAAATTCAATAAAAGCTAATTACAAAAGAAATAAGAAAGTTGGAACATATTTAGATGGTGTAAAAAAAGATATACTAAAAAATATTAATAGTTTTTTGGTATCTGATTCAGACCAAAAAAATGCACAACCAACAATGCAACAAATACAAAAGCCTGAACTAAAAGAACCATGGCTTAACTATAGAGTTAATTTATTTATAGATAACAGTAAACTAGAAGGTGCTCCTGTAATAATGGATACAAATTATTCATATTTTAATATTTTTGGAGGATTAGAATATGAAAATCAATATGGAGCATTGAAAACAGATTATATGATGATAAAACCTGGATTGCTACATCAAGCAAATGGAGGGTATATAATTTTTCAAGCAAAAGATATTTTAGCAAATGGTGTTTGTTATGAAGCTTTGAAAAAAGCATTAAAAATAAAAGAGTTATCTATTGAAAATTCAACAGAACAAAAAGCTGGAATGCTTTTAATATCATTAAAACCAGAGCCAATTCCATTAGAAGCCAAAGTTTTATTAGTTGGAAATTCTAATATTTATCATACATTATTAACTATGGATGATGATTTTAGAAAATTATTTAAAATAAAAGTAGAATTTGAAGAAGATGCACCAAAAGATAATAAAAACATTGAAAGATTAAGTAATTTTGTTAGAAGTTTTTGTATTCAGGATAATTTATTAGATTTAGATAAAGAAGCAATGGCAAAAGTTGTGGAATTTGCTTCCAAACTTGCAGGAGATAAAGAAAAGTTATCAACACAATTTAGTGAAATTGGAGAGATTGTAGGTGAAGCTTCAGTTTGGGCAAAAAAAGAGAAACAAAAAATCATAACAAAAGAGTATATACAAAAAGCACTTGATGAAAGAACAGAGAGAATAAAAAAATATGATACTAGATATTTACAGATGATTAAAGAAGAATCATTATTAATTGATACAGATGGATTTGAGGTTGGACAAATAAATGGTTTAACAGTAATTAGTGTAGGAGATTATTCATTTGGAAAGCCAGCAAGAATAACTGCTAGCACATATGTTGGAAAAGAAGGAATTGTAAATATTGAAAGAGAAGTTGAAATGTCTGGTTCATCACATTCTAAAGGTGTATTTATATTAACAGGATATTTAGGTGAACAGTTTGCACAAGACATGCCACTTTCATTGACTGCAAATTTGTGTTTTGAACAGTTATATGGAGGTGTTGATGGTGACAGTGCATCAAGTACAGAAGCATATGCAATTCTTTCAAGTTTATCAGGAATACCAATAAACCAATCGATAGCGGTAACAGGATCAATAAATCAAAAAGGTTTTATACAACCAATTGGTGGAGTTAATGAAAAAATAGAAGGTTTCTATCAAATTTGTAAATTAAGAGGCTTTAATGGAGAACAAGGGGTTATAATTCCAAAACAAAATGTTAGAAATTTAAGTTTAAATGATGAAGTTATAGAATCTGTAAAAAAAGGAAAATTCCATATTTATGCAGTATCAACAATTGATGAAGGAATTGAAATCTTAACAGGAGTTCCAGCAGGAAAGAAAGATAAAAATGGTAAATTTCCACTAGGAACAATAAACTATTTAGTTCATGAAAAATTAAAAAGATTTTCACAAATTAGTGAAGGAAAATAATAACAAATTAGAGACGTTAGTTTTTTATCAATATATAGCACGTGTTATATATGATAAAGTTTAAAACTAACGTCTTTTTTGTGTTACAATTTCCTTATATTTATGTAATAAATATTGTTTTTTTGTAGATATGAATATATAATAAGAAAAAAAGGGGGAAGTACGTATGAAAAATGTTAAGAAAACAATATCTGTTATATTAATAATGATAGTAACTTGTATGTATGTAAATACTGCATTTGGTACACAAGTTACAGAAGATAATTTTTATAAAACATTAAAAAGCTTAAAAAAAGTTGTAATAAAAACTTGGAATGCTGATGCACCATCATATGAAGAAAGTAGTATGAAATCAACAGTAACAAGAACATATGATGAAGAAATAGTTAATACTTCAAAAGGGATTGACTATTGTTATTCATTAGATGAAAATAGTGAAAAAATAAAGTTATTTTCAACAGAATATAGTATAGATTCAAATGTTTTTAAGGCAAAAGCTCATGTTGAGGCAGAAGATATACAACAACTAATTAAAGATGACGAAGATGCTTTACTATATTTGGGAATAATTATGACTTTTTCTCAGCTACCAACAGATTATATTATGGCATTAGCAGAGTTAACTGGTGTAAAACCTGAAAATGCATATGGATACTATGCCGAAAACATTGGAACAGAAAATGAAACAGATTCTAGAGGAATAATAAAATATAATTTCATAAATAATGATAAGTATTTAGATCTTGATTTAGAGGTAGACTTAGAAAAATTTTCTAAGATTGATTCTACATATTTAAAAGGTGATTATGCATATCAAATAACAATTGAAAAAAGAAATGTGTCAGATGATAAAAATGAAAACCAAGTTTCAGATGAAAATGAGAATAAAGATAACGATGTGAATAATGTAACAAATACAATAAATGATAAAAATGAAAATAGGAATAATTCAAAAAACACAAACACAAACACAAATACAAAAAATAATATCAATAAGAATACTAATAGAAATACTAACACTAATACTAATACAAATAGAAATGTTAATAAAAATAATAATACTAAAAAAGTTGATAACAATACAAATAGTAAGCTAGATAATACAGTTAGCGAGAATAAATTACCTAAGGCAGGTATTGCAAAAGGTGGATTAGTTATAATATCAATTTCAATAATTGGAATATACTCATATAAAAAATATATAGACTATAATAAAATGTTTTAAGAAAGGGAAAAAAATGAAAATTGAATTAATTGGTGGATGTACAAAAGAAGAATTAGAATCAAGAATTCAATATGTAGCAGGAGCAGGAAAATTATCAAGATTTCCAGGAAATGTAACAGAGGTTTTAGAAAGTTGCAATGATTATGAATCAAATTTAAAATTAATAAAAAGAATTATAAAAATGGGACATAAATCAATTATTGAACATGATTTTTTAGTGTTTGCTTTAAATGATGTAACACCAATAGTAGAACAAACTTTAATAGGTTATAGATTAACATCATTTACTGTAAAATCAAGAAGAGAAGTAGATTTTAGAACAGCAGGATTTTATACTCCAGAATTTAGAAATAAATCTGGTGAAATACATGAAAAAAATGAAGAATTAAAAGAAGAATATAATAAACATATAAAAATGTTATTCAATACATATGGAGATATTGTGGATAACGGTGTGAGCAAAGAAGATGCAAGATTTATATTACCATATGCATATCATAGTAATTTTATTATGGGTGTAAATGGTAGAGAACTAGAAAGAATGATTATTGCACTAAGAAATGGTAAGTTAAGCAATATTCCAGATTTAAAAGAAGTTGGGGATGAATTGTATAAAATTGTGAAAGATCATGTACCATACTTAGTTCCAAATTTGAAAAAACAAGAAAATAATTTAGAAACTGGTTTTGAATATTTAGAAAGTATGGAAAAAAGACCAGAAATAGAAATATTAGAAAAAACAAATATGATAAGTTATACACCAAATTCAGATGATGTTGTTCTTGAAAGTGCTATTATGTACCATTATCAATGTTCAAGAGAAAAGGCAAAAGAAATTTTAACTAATATGGTAAAAAAAGATGAAAAAGCAAAAGAGAAAATGATGTATGAAATTATGCATAAAGAAGAAAGAAGAGAATTAGAACAAGTAACTTTTACATTTCAAATTCCAATTTCTTTAGCTGTACTTACTCATTTAACAAGACATAGAATGCATTCATTATTAATTCCAGAATTTTTGCCAATGTGGGATTTAAAAAATTATATTACACCAATATCTATACAAGAGAATGCAAATGATATTTATCAAGAAGCTGTTAGAAAAAATATAGAAATAGTAGAAAAATTTAGATTATTAGGTGTAAATGAAGGAGATTTAGTATATTTCTATTTAAGCAATCAGATGGTAAATGTTATAACAACTATGAATGCTAGAAATATTCAATGGGTAACAAGACTTCGTTGTTGTAATAAAGCACAATGGCAAATTAGATTTATTGCAAATGATATAAGAAGACAAGTAAGTGAGGTTGCACCACTTATTGGTAAAGGACTTGGAGCAACATGTATGACTGATAGATATTGTGGTGAAGGTAGAGAATCATGTGGTTTAATAGATAAGATATTAATGACTAATTAGAGTAATAGATATTAGTTAAGGAGGATTTATGATAGATTTACATACACATACAAATCATTCTGATGGAACAGATTCATTAGAGCAAATCTTAAAAAATGCAGAAGAAAGTAATATAGAAGTACTTTCTATAACTGACCATGATTCTGTTGGTGCTTATTTGGAACTTGAAGAAAATCCAAGTTTTAGAAATTTATATAGTGGAAAAATAATTGTTGGTTCAGAACTAAAAACTTTTTATGACAAAGTTTCAATAGAAATTTTAGCTTATGGAATTGATTATAAAAAAATAAGAATTCATAAATATGATGCATTCCAAATGCAAAAAGAAATTCTTGAAAAATATAAAAAAATAGCAAATGAACTTGGATTAAAATATGATAAGAATGAATTTTATATTGATAGAAAAAATCCATGTAAACAGTGGGCATCTTTTGTACTTGCAACAGAGATTTTAAAACACGATGAAAATAAAGAAATAATACAAAAAATTGGTGAATTTACTCCAACATCTTTTTTTAGAGTACATCAAAGCAATAAAGAGAGTGTATTTTATTATGATGAATCATATGCATCAATTGATATAAATGAAACAATTTCAAGAATACATGAGGCAGGTGGACTTGCATTTTTGGCTCATGGATTTATATATCCTTTTAAAGATAAAACTAAGACAATAGAAGAAATTTTAACTACTACTAAAATTGATGGAATGGAATGCATGTATCCACTTTTTTCTGATGAAGAAAGAAAAATTGCTTTTGATTTGTGCAAAAAACATAATAAATATATGTCAGGTGGAACAGATTATCATGCAAAAAATAAGCCTGATATTATGCTTGGTACAGGAATAAATAATAATGTAAATATAGAATATGAACTTATAAAACCTTGGATAGATAGGATAAAACTAAAATAAACAAATATGAGGCTAATCAATTTGATTAGCCTCATATTTGTTATAGGTGATGAGAAGTCTCATCTTTAAGACTGGTCTGAGTGGAACTTTTTCATAATCTCCATATTCTCTGCAGAACAGTTTTCGTGATCACGGCCTGCGAGTGCTTTGAAAACTTTGTTAAAAGCGCTTGCCATAACCGGATTGGTGAACTGCCTTCCGTTGTATGGGCGTGAGCCGAATTCCCGAAGAATTGAATTCATTTCGCTGGAGAGATATGATGCTTCATCCTCAGTTAATTGTATTGATAAAGTTACCATTGCCTCAGATTTTTCCATTTCTAATACCTCCGTATCGTTGGTTATTGTGTACAATATTATTATAACATCATATAGATGTTATGTCAATTTCAATAATACGTAGTATTAAGAATCTTATTAAATCTTTAAAAATCTCTTTATTTCTTTGAAAATCTATGATATAATATTAAAATCAGTAAACTTAGGAGAATATGAAATTTGAGAAAGTTTTTTGTTGAAACAAATCAAGTAAATAATAATCAAATACAAATAATAGGTGAAGATGTTAATCACATAAAAAATGTATTAAGACTAGAAATTGGTGAGCAAATAAAAATATGTGATAAAAAAACTAGTACAAACTATATTTCTGAAATTTCCGAAATTACAAATAAATATGTAAAATGTGATATAACAGAAATTGCAGAAAATGAAGCAGAAGGAAATGTTGAATTACATATTTTCCAAGGACTTCCAAAAGCTGATAAAATGGAACTAATAATCCAAAAAGGTACAGAACTTGGTGTAACAGAATTTATACCAGTCTCTTTTAAAAGATCTATTGTTAAACTTTCAGGAAAAGATGAAACAAAGAAAATAGATAGATGGAATAAAATTGCAGAAGTAGCTGCGAAGCAATGTGGTAGAGATTTAGTTCCAAATGTTAGAAGTATAGAAGATATAAAAAGCATATGTAATGAAATTAAGCAATATGATTTGGTTTTGCTTGCATATGAATTAGAAGAAAAAAACTATATAAAAGATGAATTACTAGAACTAAAGAATAAAAAAGAGAATTACAAGATAGCAGTTATTATTGGACCAGAAGGCGGAATAGATCAATCAGAAGTAAAAATAATGCAAGAGAATGGTGCAAAAGTAATTAGTTTAGGAAAAAGAATTTTAAGAACTGAAACAGTGGCTCTTCAAGTTTCTTCTATAATTATGTATGAATTAGAAAATGGAGGAAATAAATAGTTGGAAAAAGCTAAGTTAATGCAGCTTGAAATTGAAAGGCAAAGAAAATTACCTAGAGAAGTAAAAAATGATATTAATACTATTATTTTTCAAAATTTATTAGCAGCAACTATTATAATGGCATATTTTTGCCTTATAAATGTTACATATTATAAAGTAGATACAATACATTTTGAAGAATATATGAAATATTTTGCTTTAGGAATAATTTTTATAACAGTAATTGATATTGAAATTGCGTATAGAAAAAACAGTATAAAACTTTGGATTATAGGGGTAGAATTTTTAATAAGTGGAGTTGTTTCATTATATATTCCATATATATATTTGCATACAAACAATGTTATTAGAATTATAGTTATGATTTTGCCTGCAATATTAGTTATTTACTATTTTTTAAAATCAATTATTATTTATAAACAAAAAAAGTTTCATTATCAAAATAATCTAAGTGATGTTAAACAGATTATGAAAGATGATGAGAAAAAGAGTTATTTAGATGAAGAAAGTAAAAAAACATATAGAGCAAAAACAGAAGAAGAAGAAACAATAAAACAAGTTATTTTAAAAGAGCAAGTTATTAGAAGAAAGAAAAGACAATTAGAAGCTGAGAAGCAAAGTATAAATAAAAATACTAAAGTAAAAAAAGGAAAGAGGTAAATAAAATTGATTAAAAGTATGACAGGTTTTGGCCGTGGAAGATATGAAAATGAAGGTAGAAGCTATACAGTAGATATAAAATCTGTAAATCACAAATATACAGATATATCTGTTAGATTACCCAGATTTTTAAATAGTGAAGAAGACAAAATAAGAAAAAGAATAAGTTCAGCTATATCTAGAGGAAAAGTAGATGTACTAATAAGTTTTGAGAATTATAGTAGTAAAGGTACTAATATAAGAATAAATAAAGAACTTGCTAAGGAATATATAAAAGAATTAAAAAGTTTAGCTGATGAAACCGATTTACAGTTTAATGTTGATGTTATAGATATTTCTAAATTTCCTGAGATTTTAAAAATAGAAGATACTCAAGATGAAGAATTAATAGGAAAAGAATTAATGCTTGCAGTAGACGGGGCATTAGAAAAATTTATCTCTATGAGAGAGTTAGAAGGAACAAGACTTATTCAAGATATTGAGCAAAGAATTTATTTTATTCAAAATAAAGTAAATGAAATAACTGAATTTTCAAATACTCTAGTTGCTGAATATATGGAGAAATTAAAAATAAGAGTAAATGAATTACTTGAACCAAATACAGTTGATGAAAATAGGTTAATGCAAGAAATAGTTATTTTTTCAGATAAGTCATCTATTGAAGAAGAACTTACAAGACTAAAAAGTCATATGTCTCAATTTTTAGAATTAATAAAGCAAAGTTCACCAATAGGTAAGAAAATCGATTTTTTAATTCAGGAAATTAATAGAGAAGTTAATACAATAGGTTCAAAAGCAAATTGTTTAGATATTACTAATAGAGTTATTGAGATAAAAACAGAAGTTGAAAATATAAGAGAACAAATACAAAATGTAGAATAATTTTTATAGATTTTAAGAAATCTAAATTTTAAAGAAAGTAGGTAAAAATATGCAACTTATAAACATAGGTTTTGGAAATATAGTTTCTGCTGAAAGAATTATATCAATTGTTAGTCCAGAATCAGCACCAATAAAAAGAATAATACAAGAGGCGAAGGATTCAAAAATGGCTATTGATGCAACTTATGGTAGAAGAACAAGATCTGTTATTATAATGGATTCAGGTCATATAATTTTGTCTGCAGTTCAACCTGAAACAATAGCAGGAAGAGTTGATAATGGTTTAGATAATGATGATGAATAATAATATTAAGTAAAAATATAAAGGAGGAGTTTTTAAATGTTAGTAAAACCAACAGTATCAGATTTATTAGGAAAGGTAGGAGACAATAGATATGCATTAGTAATAATGACATCAAAAAGAGCTAGACAAATAGCTAGTGGTTCTCCTGTAAGAACAACAGAAAAAGATAGATCAGTAGTTACATTAGCAGCTGATGAAATACTTGAAGGTCAAGTTACTAAAATAGAAGAAACAGAATCTGAAGAATAATATTGAAATAGAAGAGGTAAAATTATGTTAGTTATATTATCTGGTGTAGCAGGAGCAGGAAAAGACACAATAAAAAAAGAAATTATAAAAAGAATGGATAATGTAAAATCTATTCCAGCATATACAACGAGACCACCTAGAGAAGGTGATGTTCCAGGAAAAACATATATTTTTTTGAGTAAAGAAGAATTTGAAGAAAAAATAAGAAATAATGAAATTTATGAATATGATATACATCATAATCATTATTATGGTACATCTAAAAAATTTTTAGATGAAGAAGCTAAAAATGGAATTGTAATAAAAGATATAGATGTTAATGGAACTGAGATACTAAAAAGTACACTAAAAGATATAAAAATTGTAACTATATTTTTAAGAGTTCCAAAAGAAGAATTGAGACATAGATTAGAAAATAGAATAGATAAACCATCAGAAGGCGAAATTATTTTACGTTTAAACAGATTTGATTATGAAGAATCAAAAATAAGTTTATATGATTATGTGTTAAAAAATGACAATTTAGAAAAGGCAGTTAATATAATTGAAGAAATTATAAGACAAGAAAGTTTATCTGAAAAATAAAAAATAGTTTTAAAGAGCAATAAGAAATTATTGCTCTTTTTTCTATTTTTTTAAAAAAGTGAATATGAAAAATGTTCAAAAACAAAAGTAACAAAAATGTAATATAAATAATAAAAATCAGTAATGTAAAAGCTTATAAGCCTTTAGAATACTAACAAATGTAGTTGTTAAAATGCGATGGAAAGGTAGTTCTTTTAGAAAAAGAAAAACTACAAATCCCAATAATATCAAGGAATATACAGAAAAATACATATTTTTACACCAAAAATCAAAAACTAGAAAAAAAATATTAAATATGATATATATAATATTGATAGATGAACTAGATATTGCACAAATTTATAGACACCCAAAGGTCAATAATATAGTTTTTAATATTAAAAAATAAATAAAAGAGGGGAGAAAGTTTATGAAAAAACTTAAGATGTTAGCATCAATACTACTAATTTTAGTATTATGCTTAGGTATTTATCCTACTACTTCTCAAGCAGCAGAAGGAGAAGGGTACAAAATCACTATCACAAATACTGAAGGTAAAGAAAATCATACATATAAAGCATATCAAATCTTTACTGGTACAGTAGCAACTGAAGGTGAAGGAGAGACAAAACAATACGTATTGTCTAATATTTTCTGGGGAAATGATATTCTTGATAGAAATGCAAACAATGAATTACCAGAAGAAACTATTTCTGCAATTAAAGCTGAATTAGGTGCTAAATATAATAACTGTCTAATTGCTGAAAACTTTGCAGATGTATTAGCAACAATGAAAGAAGCAGATAATAGTGAAGAACTAATAAAATTCGTAGATGTAATTTATAATAATGTTCTTAATGTTGATGGAGGAACAGAATTAACTTATAATGAAGCAACTCAAAAATATGAAGGAACAGTTTCTGAAACTGGTTATTATGTAATTATTGATGTTAACTCAGCAACAGGTGATATTAAAGAAGAAGATGTATTCAGTAAATACATTTTACAAGTTGTAGGTGATGTTGATGTTAATTCAAAATCAGATATGCCAAACTTAACAAAAACTTTAGGTAACAAAAGAGATGAAAATGGAGTTTTAACTTCAAATGTAAATGAAAAAGTAAATACAGCAATTATAGATGAAAGCAAACCAGTATTCTTTAAATTAGAATCAAAAATACCAAGAATGGATGGATATAGTTCATACAACTTTGTTATAACAGATACATTAGGAGAAGGATTTGATCTTAATACAGAAGATTTAACTGTAAAAATTGTTGATAAAACAGAAGCAAATCCAGATGCTGAACCACCAGTTGTTCTAGCAGAAGATGTAGTATTAACAAAAGATGTAGATTATACTATATCTACATCAGATAAAACCGTTTTAACAATAACATTTAATAACTTTATTGATAAAAAACAATATGCAGGAAAATATGTAGTTGTTGATTATCAAGCACTTTTAAATGAAAATGCAAAAAGAGGATCAGAACCAAATGTAAATAGCGCTATATTAACATATTCAAATGATCCACATAGTAATTCACAAGGTAAAACAAAACCACAAGAAACAAAAACATTTACAATTAACTTTGTATTAACAAAAGTAAACCAAAATTATTTAGGACAAACAGATAAAAAAGATGAAACAGGAAAAAGACTTGGATTATTACCAGGTGCTACATTTGGATTATGGGAAAAAGGTACAGAAGATGATGAAACTAAAAAAATCGAATTAGGTCCAACTAATGAAAATGGTGAAATCAGAATTCCAGGTATGGGAAGTGGTACATACATACTAAAGGAAATCAAACAACCTGATGGATACAATTTATTAACAACACCTATTGAATTTTCAATAAATGCAACATATGATGAAGCAACTGGAAATATTAGATGGTCTATTCCAGATATAACAGATGCTGAAACAGGTAAAGATATAAGAGATAAATTAACAAAATTCGCAGTATTAAGTATTGGTGAAGAACAAGTTGATTTAGAAGTAGGTAACGTTAAAGGAATTATTCTTCCATCTACTGGTGGTATAGGTACAGTTATATTTACAGTTGTAGGAATTGGAATTATGGCAGGATCTGCAACATTAGCTTTTGGAACAAATAAGAAAAAAAGAAAATAATAAATGTAAATAGTTAATTGGATTAGGATGGAGGGAACATGAAGAAAATATATATAAAGAATATTCTTTTATTTATAACTTTTTTGATTGGTCTCTCTATCTTTTTATATCCAATTGTAACAGGTTTCTTATCATATCAAGATGGTCTTGAGAAAATTAAAATCTATGAGAGAAATGCAACAGAAATTAAAGAAGAAGATTATACTGAAATAATTGAAAATGCACATAAATACAATGCTGATTTAATAACTAAGGGAGAAGTGATGCTAGATGAGGAAGAAAGATATTATAATCAGTTAAATGTTGTTAATGCAGATATTATGGGGTATATTTATATTGAAAAACTTAATATAGATTTACCAGTATATCATGGAATTGAAGAAGAAACACTTCAAGTTGGTGTTGGACATTTTCAGGGAAGTTCTCTTCCAGTTGGTGGATATGGAACTCATTGTGCATTATTTGGACATAGAGGGCTACCAACATCAAAATTATTTACAAATCTTGATAAGTTAAGAGATGGGGATATTTTTGTTCTAAAAATATTAAAAGAAAAATTATATTATAAAGTAGATCAGATTGTTGTTATTGAACCAGATGAAATATGGGATTACATAGGAATTGAACAGAATAGAGATTTAGTAACTTTAGTTACTTGTACACCATATGGTATTAATACTCAAAGATTACTAATTAGAGGAACTAGAACAACAGAACAAATACATGATATTGAAAATATTTTTAACAAAAATTATAGAAATAATATTTTAATTATCATAACTTTATTCTTAATTGTTATAATAATTATAAGTACAGTTGTTATGAAAATACATCAAAGAAGTAAAAGACAAAGAAGAAAAATTGCAAGACATGAATTAGTAAAAAAGGAGGGGGCAAATAAACGTGATAAAGAAGAAACAGACTTTTTCTAAAATTATTATAATATCTTTTATAATCACACTTACTTTATTTAGAAGTATATATGCATTTGCTATTACCCTACCTGAAGATAAAGGTGAGATTAATATATTTATTGAAGGATTAATTTTAACAAATCCAATAAATATAAAAATGAAACTATATCGAATAAAAGAACTAACAGATGAAAAAGAAGGGAATTTATTAACCACAGAGAATACTGAAGATTCTGAAGTATTAAATTCTAATGCACTAAATTTTAAATTTACAGAAGAATTTAAAGATATTGCAGATATAGATAAAAGATTAAATGAAGATAGTGAAGAGTATGTTCAAGAAATAAAAAAATTTGCAACAGACAATAAAATTCAATGTATAGAAGCAGATGTTGATTATCTTACACATGCACTATTTAAAGACTTGGAACTTGGTAAATATTTAGTTGTTATAGATGATTTTATCATGGATGATAAACTGTTTGAATGTAATTCATTTATAGTAACAATACCAATGATGCAAAATGGAGAATATGTATTTTCAATTACTGCAAATCCTAAAGTTTCTGAAATAATTATAAATCCACCAGATGATACAAATAATGTTAACAATACTACTGCAAATCCAGATACAAATGTAATTACAAATTCAGCAGAAGATAATAATTTAGAAAATAAGCCAAATGAAGAAAGAAAAAGATTACCTGATACCGGATTACCAATTGTTTCTGTTATAGTACTAAGTATATTAGGTCTTATATGTATAATTGTAGGTTGCATATTAGATAAACGAACTAAAAAAAAGTAAACTATGTATGAAAAATTTCAATATATAGTTTACTTTTTTTTACTTTTTAATATATAATGTGAAATATAATAACTTAGAAGGTATAATAAATGAAAAGTTTAATTGGGAAAATATTAATTGTAATAGGCTGGACTTTATTAACTATTGCTGCTACCATTGTTATATCAGACTATATAGAGGTTTATGGTGCTTATAGAGCATCTGAAAAAGTTATGGGAGAGCTTGAAAAAGCAATAGAAAGAGAAATTGTAACAACAAAAGATATAGAAATTGCTGATAGAAAATATATTGGAGTAATAGAAATTCCTACATTAGATATAAAATTACCAGTCTTAGAAGAATGTACTGATACAAATTTAAAAGTTTCACCATGCAAATATTATGGTGATGTATATAAAAATGAGAATATGGTTTTAGCAGCTCATAATTATCCTAAATTTTTTGGTAATATTAAGTATTTAAAAAAGGGGGATGATATTTACTTTACAGCTTTAAATGGAAATGAACTTGAATATAAAGTTGACAAAATCGAAACCTTAGAGCCAGAAGATGTAGATGGTATGGTAAATACAGAATATGAACTTTCACTATTTTCTTGTAATTATCCAAAAGATAAAAGAGTTACAGTTAGATGTATAAAACAATAATTTTGGAGGCAAAAATATTAATGTATGCAGAAGTAATAATTAATAGCAATGCGAAAGACTTAAATAGAATATTTGATTATATAGTTCCAATCAATATGGAAAATACCATAAAGATTGGAGCTAGAGTTTTTGTGCCTTTTGGAAAAGGTTCAAAACTTGCTGATGGGTTTGTTATTAATTTTAAAGAAAAATCTGAATTTGCAAATAAAGAAATAGCCAAAATAGAGATAGAAAACAGTCTAACAGAAGAAAATATTATTTTAGCAAAATTAATGGCTAGAAAGTATTTTTGTAATATTTCAGATTGTATAAAATTAATGCTACCTCCAGGAACTGGTAGTAAAGAAATTTCAGACAGAGTAAAAGAAAAAAAGGGAAATTTCGTTTTTTTAAATAAATCTAAAGATGAAATTGAAATTTTAATTGAAGAAAGAAAAATAAAAAGTGATAAACATATTAAAGTTTTAAGATTTCTTGAAAAAAACGATGGAATATATATTACTGATTTAGAAAATTTAACAGATGTAAATCGAGCTGTATTTAAAACAATAGAGAAAAATGGATACATAAAAATAAAAGAAGGTCAGATTGAAAGAAATCCTTTTATAAATAAGAATATAGAGAAAGATGAGCCTAAAATTCTAACAGAAGAACAGGCTAAATGTTTTGATGGGATTAATTTTTGTATAAAAAATGAAGAATTTTCTAAAAATTTGATATATGGAATTACTGGATCTGGAAAAACAGAAATATATCTACAATTAATAAAAGAAGTTTTAGAAAAAGGAAAAGATTCAATAGTACTTGTACCAGAAATTTCACTTACTCCACAAATGGTAGATAGATTTTTAGCAAGATTTGGAAATGTTGTTGCTGTTTTGCATAGTAAATTATCTGTTGGAGAAAGATTTGATGAATGGCAAAAAATTGCATCAGGTGAAAAGAAAATTGTAATAGGAGCTAGATCTGCAATTTTTGCACCAATTAAAAATTTAGGAATTATTATAATTGATGAAGAACATGATATGTCATATAAAGCGGATAGTACTCCAAGATATAATGCAAAAGATTTAGCTAAATATATATCAGAACAGAATTCATGTCCATTAGTTTTAGGTAGTGCTACACCAGATATTGTTACAATGAAAAATTCAAAAGATAATGAAATTATTTTATATACATTAAAAAATAGGGCTAATAATGCAAAATTACCCAAAGTAGAAATTGTTGATATGAGAAATGAACTTGCAATTGGAAATAGATCAATGATTAGTTTTAAATTGCAAGATGAGATAAATAAAAATTTAGAAAATAGAAAACAAACAATTTTATTTCTAAACAGGAGAGGATATTCTACATTTGTAATGTGTAGAGAATGTGGATATGTTGCTAAGTGTAAAAACTGTAATATAAGCTTAACATATCATATGAGCGAAAATAAGCTAAAATGCCATTATTGTGGATATGAAACCAGTGTAATAAAAGAATGCCCAGAATGCCATAGTAATAAAGTAAAATATTTTGGAACAGGAACTCAGAAATTAGAAAATGAGGTACATAAATTATTTCCAAATGCAAGTACAATTAGAATGGATTTAGATACAGTAACAAAAAAGAATTCACATGAAGAGATTCTAAATAAATTTAAAAATGAAAATATTGATATTTTAATTGGTACTCAAATGATAGTAAAAGGTCACCATTTTCCAAATGTAACTTTAGTACGGAGTTGTTACAGCTGATAGTAGTTTAAACATGGAAGATTATAGAGCTGTTGAAAGAACTTTTCAAACATTAGTACAAGTTGCAGGAAGAGCAGGAAGAGAGGAGAATGGAAATGTTGTTATTCAAACATATAATCCAGACCATTATGCAATTATTGATAGTTCAAAACAAGATTATGATTTATTCTATAATCAAGAAGTTGCACTTAGAAAAATGTTGAAATATCCACCATTTTGCGATATAATATTAATTAGTTTTTCAGGAAAAAATTTAAGTCAAGTAAAAAATATATCAGAATTTGTATATAAAAAGTTAATATCAGTACAAAATGAAAAGATAAATATTTATAAACCAGTACCATCACCAATTGATAAAATTCAAAATAATTATAGATGGAGAATTATTATAAAATGTAAAGTTACATCAACAGTTTTAGATATTATAAATTATGCTATAAATGATGATAAAATAAAAAAGAGTAAAGAAACAAAGATTATTGTGGATATAAATCCAAATACAATGAATTAAAAGAGGGGTAAAAATGGCTATTAGAAATTTAAGATATGAAAATGATGAAATATTAAGAAAACGTTCAAGAGAAATTGAAGTTATAGATGATAAAATTAGAGAACTTGCAGTTGATATGATGGAAACAATGCACAAATGGGATGGACTTGGATTGGCTGGTCCACAAGTTGGTGTGTTAAAAAGAATAATAGTTATAGATTTATATGAAGATGGAATGCAATTTACATTAATAAATCCAGTAATTGTTAAAGAAAAGGGAACACAAGAAGTTGAGGAAGGTTGTTTAAGTTTTCCAAATCAATTTGGAAAAGTTGAAAGACCAAAAGAAGTTATTGTTGAAGCATTAGATTTAGAAGGATGTAAAGTAAAATTAAAAGCAAAAGATTTATTAGCTCAAGCTTTATGTCATGAAATAGATCATTTAAATGGTGTTTTATTTACTGATAAAGTAGAACCTGGAACATTAGAAGTTGTTAAGCCAAAAGAAGATAAAAAATAGAATGGAGAGAGATTAATGAGAATTCTTTTTATGGGGACTCCAGATATTGCAAGAGAGTCTTTAGATAATTTATATAATGAAGGGTTTGAAATTTGTGGTGTTGTAACAGCACCAGATAAACCAGCAGGTAGAGGGATGAAAATTATATCATCTCCAGTAAAAGAATATGCTATAAAGAAAAATTTAAAAATATTTCAGCCTGAGAAAATTGTTAATAATAATGAATTTAAAGATGAGATAAGACAACTGAACCCTGATTTAGTTTGTGTTGTTGCATATGGAGTTATACTTCCAAAATCATTTTTGAAGATTCCACCTCTTGGATGTATAAATCTTCATCCATCAATGCTTCCAAATTATAGAGGACCAGCACCTATACAATGGGCTATATTAAATGGAGATAAGAAAACAGGTGTAACTATAATGTATTTGAATGAGAAAATGGATGCAGGAGATATAATTAAGCAACAAGAAGTTGAAATTGAAGAAAATGAAACAACAGGAGAGTTATGGGATAAATTGTCTAAAATCGGATCAAATCTATTAGTTGAAACAGTAAAAAATATTGATTCAGGAAAAATAGAAAGAACACCTCAACCAGAAGAATTTACGTTAGCACCGATGCTTAATAAGGAAATGGCAAAAATAAATTGGAATGAAAAAAATTGCTACGAAATAAAGAATCTTGTAAGAGGACTAAATCCAATTATGGGAACATATACACATTTAAAAAATAAAAAAATAAAATTTTGGAAAGTTCAAACTTTAAACAAAGAAGAATATTTACAAATTTCAAATGGTTTTGAATATCTAGATTTTGAAAAGGAAGATGTTCGGAACAGTATTGTTTGTAAATGAAAAAAAAGGTTTATATATAAAAGCAAAAGAAGGCATAATATCTGTTATCGAAATACAAGGTGAAAATGCAAGAAGAATGAATATAAATGATTTTTTACGAGGTAATAATATTCAAATAGGAGAAAAATTTGAGTAATTAGTATTTAAGAATGTATTAATGTTTTGAAAAATGCTTGTAAAAAACGCATTATATTGATATACTTGTTGTGAAAAATATTTATTTTAAAGGAGGTATTTTTATGGATGAAAATAATGAAATAGTAGAGGTTGAAGAAGAAATTACAGTACAAGGGAATGATACAATAAAAATATCAAATGAGGCTGTTGCAACATATGCTGGAATTGCTGTATCAGAAGTATCTGGTGTTTATGGAATGTCAGGAGGCTTTGCAGGAATAACAGAAGCTTTAAGTGGAAAGAAAAATTTAGCTAAGGGTATAAAAGTAGATGTTGATGAAAAAAGTGCAAAAATAGATGTAAATATAATTGTAGAATATGGTGCTAGAATACCAGATGTTGCATTTGAAATTCAAACAGGAGTTAAAAAATCTGTTGAAAATATGACAGGATTAAAAGTTTTAGAAGTAAATGTTCATGTTCAAGGTGTTCATGCAATAACAGATAAAGAAACAGCAGAAGAGCAAACAGAAAATAAAACAGAAGAATAAAAGTTTTATAATCGGAGGAATAAAATGAAGTTTTTAGATAGATTAGCATTAAAAATATTTTCATTAATTATTTTTATAATAGGTATTGCTATGATATTGCTTTTTATAGGTGTTATATCTATAAATGATATAGTAATGGATTTAATTAAGATTACAGATGGAACACATAGTATAGAAATAATTTTTGGAATTTTAGGTGTATTAATGATATTTGCTATAAAAGGGTTATTTTTTACAAGTAAACCTGAATCTAAAGGAAAAGAAGGCATTATATTAGAAAATGCTAGTGGAAAATTAGTTATATCTAAAGAAAGTTTAGAAAATTTAATAGCTAGTGTAACAAAAGAAATTCCAGGAGCAGAAACAGTTGCTAGTAAAACAATTGTTGATAAAAACAAAAATTTAATTGTATATGTTACTGCTATTGTTAGTAAAGATGTAATGATAAAAGATGTTTCTAATCAATTACAAGAGAGAGTAAAAGAGGCAATGAAGAAAACCGCAGACTTAGAAGTTAAAGAAGTAAATATAAAAATTAAAAATATTACTTCAAAAAAAGTAAAAGGTTTACCATCACCAGCAGTAGAGGAAACACATGCAGAAGAAAAAGATGAAGAATTAAATCAAGAAGAAAGTAATGAAGCATCAGAACAATAATAAGCAAAGAGAAAGGAAGTATTAAAATGAATGATGATAATGAGCCAAAAAATGCTTTTTTAGGTCAATATGGTGGAGCTATTATAGGTGGGCTTATAGCACTTTTATTATGTTTTACAGAAATATATAAAATTTTAGTTTATTTAGTAATTATATTGGCAGGTATATTTGTCGGAAATTATGTTCAAAAAAATAAATCAAAAGTAAAAGAAGTATTAAAAGAATTTATAGATAAATTTTAGGAGGAAATAATGCAAAGGTCTGCAATGAGAGAACTAGCTTTTAAGTTAGTTTATGAAATCGAAGTACAAAAGGAAAATGAAGATGAACAAATAGAAATATTTATTGAAAATAATGAAATTACAGATAATAGTGTAATTGATTATTTAAAAGATATTAAAGATGGAATCCAAACAAATTCAGAAGAAATTAATAGATTAATTACAACTAATTTAAAAGATAACTGGAGCTTAAATAGAATTTCAAAAATTAATTTAAGTTTAATAAAAATAGCAATATATGAAATGGTATATAAACAATTACCATATAAGATTGCAATAAATGAAGTTGTAGAACTTGCTAAAAAGTATGCTGATGAATCAGCACCAGTATTTATTAATGGAATATTGGCAAGTGTTGTTAAAGAAAAAAAACTAAATGGAGATATTAATGAAAATTAATCCGATTACTGTAACAGAATTAAATATGTATGTTAAAGATAAAGTAGCTGAAGATGAATTTTTAAATAGTGTTTTAGTTAAAGGGGAAATTTCTAATTTTAAACATCATTATACAGGTCATATGTATTTTACTTTGAAAGATGAAAATTCTCTTATAAAATGCGTTATGTTTAAATCATCAACAGTTACTTTAAATTTTGCTCCAAAAGATGGAATGAAAGTTATTGTATTAGGAACAGTTGGCGTGTATGAAAGAGATGGAGTATACCAAATATATTGCAAGGCTATGCAAGAAGATGGGATGGGAAGTTTATATGTAGCGTTTGAAAAATTAAAGGCTAAATTAGAACAAGAAGGATTGTTTGATGAATCACATAAAAAGAAGATTCCATTTATGCCTAAAATAATAGGAGTTTTAACTTCTAATACAGGTGCAGTAATAAGAGATATTATAAATGTTTCTACTAGAAGAAATCCAAATGTATATATAAGATTATTACCAGTACCAGTACAAGGTGAAGGCGCAGCTGAAAAAATAGTAAAAGCAATTGAGCTAATGAATGAAAAAAAACTTGCAGACTGTTTAATTTTAGCAAGAGGTGGTGGATCTTTAGAAGATTTATGGCCATTTAATGAGGAAATTGTTGCAAGAGCAATATATTATTCAGAACTTCCTATAATATCAGCAGTAGGTCATGAAACAGATTTTACAATTGCTGATTTTGTAGCAGATTTAAGAGCTCCAACACCATCAGCAGCTGCTGAACTTGTAGTAACAGATATTTCAGAGTTAGAATATAATATTAATTTATTTCAAAGAAGATTAAGAATGGCTCTAAAGAGAAAAACAGAAGTTATGAGATTAAGATATGAAAAATGCTTAAATTCTAAGGTATATAAAGAACCATTACAAAAAGTTAGTGATTACTATCTTGAAATTGATAGATTAATGAAATCTATTGAAAATTCTACCATAAAAAAATTAAAAGATTCTAGATTGGAATCTGCAAAATTAATTACAAAGTTAGATACATTAAGTCCATTAAAAACATTAACAAGAGGATATTGTTTAACAGAAAGTAATGGAAATGTCATCACAAAAGCAGAAGAATTAAAAAAAGATATGGAAATAGATTTAAAATTTCAAGATGGAACAGCTAAAGCAAAAATTATTTAAAAAGGAGTAATGAAATGACAAAGAAAATATTAATCACATTAATATGTATTATTATAGCAGTAGTTTTAATAATTGTTGCATTTCGTGTTAGCTTTGCAATTACTAGAAAAAACAATGAAACTAATTTTAATAATAATACAGTACAAGAAAATAAAGTGAAAGAGAATAAAACTGTAGAAAATACTACCATAGAAAATGAATCAAAAAATGAAAATAAAATTGTAGAAAATAAAGTTGTAGATACTAGTAATAAAAATGTAACAGATAAAGTTGTTCCTGCTAATCAATCAGCTCCATCTACTGGAACATCTGTTGCACCTTCAAGTGTTGTTTATGAATCTACTGATATTGGAAGTACAGATAAAAAACAACAAGCAGTAGAACTTGTGAAAAAACAGTGGGGAGACGATAATACAGTTTCTTTTAGATGTGATTCAGTAACATCAGAAGGTGAATATATAATTGCAGTTGTATCAACAGAAACAGCTTCTGTTAAAAATTATTTTAGAGTAAATATAAATACTAAAACTGTTGAAGTAGATTATTAAAAGAAGGGAATTTTTATGAGTAAGAAAGAAGAATTAAATTTTGAAGAATTAATGGTGAAGCTTGAAGATATTACTAATAAATTAGAAAATGAGAAATTATCTTTAGATGAATCTGTAAAAATATTTGAAGAAGGAATGCAAATTTCTAAAGAATGTAATACTAAGTTAGAAGATGCAGAAAAGAAAATTACAATATTAATTAATCAAAATAATGAGATAAAGGAGGAAAACTTCAATACAGAAGTTTAAGTTGCAAGATGAATATACTTACCGAGATTGTTAGAAATAAATGTATATATGTTCCATTTATACTGTGGTTTTTAATTCAAACATTTAAAGTTGTTTCAGATTTAGTTGTAAATAAAAAGTTAAATGTAAAGAGAATAATAGGAGCAGGTGGAATGCCTAGTTCACATTCTGCTGTTGTATGTTCATTATCAATGCTTGTTGGAAGAGAATATGGTTTTGATTCAGGAATTTTTGCAATAGCATTAGTGATGTCATTTATAGTAATGTATGATGCAGCAGGAGTTAGAAGAGCATCAGGAAAACAAGCTAGAATATTAAATAAGATTCTTGAAACTCCAGGAATGAGTACTGTCGAAGTACAGGAGAAATTAATTGAAGCGTTAGGTCATACACCAATTCAAGTATTTGTAGGAGCAGTAATAGGATTTTTTGTAGGATTTATTATATAAAATGGAGGTGTTTATATGACTGATATAGAAATTGCCAGAAGTATAAAGTTAGAGAAAATAACAGATGTTGCACAAAAGTTTGGAATTACAGAAAATGATATTGAATTATATGGAAAATATAAAGCTAAAATATCTTCAGAGTTTATAAATAAGACAAAAGGAAACAAAGATGGAAATTTAATATTAGTAACAGCAATTAATCCTACACCTCTTGGAGAAGGTAAAACTACTGTTGCAATCGGTCTATCAGATGCTCTAAATAGAATTGGTGAAAAATCGGTATTAGCATTAAGAGAACCATCACTTGGTCCAGTTTTTGGAATAAAAGGAGGAGCAACAGGTGGAGGATATGCACAAATTTCTCCAATGGTTGATATAAATTTACATTTTACTGGAGACATTCATGCAATAACATCTGCAAATAATTTATTATCAGCAATAATAGATAATCACATATATTATGGAAATGAATTAAAATTCAAAAAAGTAATTTGGAAAAGATGTGTAGATCTAAATGATAGAACTTTAAGAGATGTTGAAGTTGGTTTATCAAAAGAGAAAAGAATGGTTCCACGTAATGACGGATTTGATATTTCTGTTGCATCAGAAATTATGGCAATATTTTGTTTATCAAAAGATATTAAAGATTTAGAAAGAAGACTTGGAAATATTTTAGTTGGTTATAATGAAGAAGATAAACCAATTTTTGCTAAAGATTTAAAAGCAGAAGGAGCATTAACAGTTCTATTAAAAGATGCAATAAATCCAAATATTGTACAAACTTTAGAACATAATTTAGCAATAGTTCATGGTGGTCCATTTGCCAATATTGCTCATGGATGTAATAGTGTAATTGCAACAAAACTTGCATTAAAATTAGGAGATTATGTTGTTACAGAAGCTGGTTTTGGAGCAGATTTGGGGGCAGAAAAATTTGTTAATATAAAATGTAGAAAAGCTGAATTAAAACCAAAGGTTGCTATATGTGTTGCAACTTTAAAAGCATTGAAATATCATGGTGGAGCTAGCAAGGATGAATGTGTAAATGAAAATTTGGAAGCTCTAGAAATTGGAATAGAGAATTTATTAAGACATGTTGATAATATAAAAAATAAATATGGAATTATTCCAATAGTTGGAATAAACAGATATAAAAACGATTCTGAAAAAGAAATAGAGTTTTTAGAGAAAAGATTAAATGAAATAGGAGTTGAATTAAGTCTTCTTGATGTTTGGGAAAAAGGTGGAGAAGGAGCAATAGATTTAGCTCATAAAGTTGTAAAATATACCAAAAAAGATAGTACAGTTAAATTTGTTTATGATGACAAAGAAAGTATAAAAGAAAAAATTGAAAAGATTGCTAAAAAAGTTTATGGAGCAGAAGGGGTAGAATATACAGATGATGCTTTAGAGCAAATAGAACAAATAGAAAAATTGGGATATGGAAAATATCCAGTATGTATAGCAAAAACACAATATTCATTCTCAGATAATGAAAAGAATTTATTATGTAATGAACCATATAATATACATATTAGAGAAGCAATAGTAAAAAATGGAGCAGAGTTTGTTGTTATAAAAACTGGAAAAATATTTACAATGCCAGGATTACCAAAACATCCTGCAGCTGAAAACATTTACATTAATGAAAATGATGAAGTAGAGGGAATATTCTAAATAAAAAAGAAGTATATTTAAAATATACTTCTTTTTTATTTGGTTAGGAAAAATTGAGTTATTGATTATTTTCTGATAACATTCTTGGTATTGCGGTAAACATTTTATAAAATGCGATTTTTACTTTCTTTTTAAATCTATAAAATGGATTTAAAGAGCGATGACTAACAACTAGACCAAGTTCACTACTATATTTATAAAGTTTTGTAGGTTCAACACTTATACGTGCTGGTTTTACTTCTATTTCATCATTAGTATTAGTTAAATTATCTATAAGAGAACCTTCTTCTTCAGCAACTTGAAAATTATCTTTTGAATCATCTGTTTCTTTAGATTCTTCAAAAATTGATTCAAAAAGTTCACTAATTTTTTCTTTTTCTTCAGCTTCAATTTTTTTTGAATTTTCATATAAATTATTTACTAAACTTGATACAAGATTATCAACAGTAGTAGTATCTTTTTCTGTTTTTATATTTTCAATTTCATCAAAAATTGAAGAAAATTTATTTATATCAAATTGAGTAGTAGTATCTTCTTCAACAGTTTCTTGTGTTTCATCTTCAGATTTTCCTTCATACAAATCATTAAATTCTTTATTCAAATCTGCATTTATTTCATCATCTAAAAATTCATTTTCTACTGTTTCAGAAATATCGATTGCTTCATTTTCTTCAATGATAGGAGAATCTTCAATTTCTTCAAGTGGTTTTACATCAATATTATCTATAATTTCAATATCTTCGTTTTCTTCACTAGATGCAAAGTTAGATTCATATTGTTCTAGTGGTTCAGAAAATGCTTGAATTTTTGGAGATTCAATTTTAGAAACATCATACTTTACTAAATTTGTTAAAATATTTTCAACAACGTTTTCATTTAAAACAAATTTTTCATCTATTTTTAATTCAGAAATAGGAGCTACGAAATTTGAACCGAAATTATTATCCCATTCATTATTAGCATTTTTAAAGCAAAAATTAAATTTTGAAAAATTTAACATTCTAATAGTTGCAACAAATCCATTTTCTGTTTTTTCCATTTCTTGTTCATTTGTATACATCCAATTATCCCCAAAACCATAAACAATTTTTAGAGATGACGAATTTCTTTCAAATAAATAACCTGAATATGTAATTGTTGTTTTTTGATTTTCAATTAAATCATCACTAAATATTATATTGGTAGAAAAATCCATATTTTTGATACTCCTATATTTATTAAACATTACAATAAGACATAATATAGTCTTTTAACACATTATAATAATAAAATATATTTTTTTCAACACAATATGGATAAAATAATATTACATTTTGATTACAAAAATTATTATTTGAGTAAGCAAAATATGTTTTAAATATCAAAACTTGCAATAATACAAATAATAAAAATTCAAAAATATAGCTT